>CAZBSN010000108.1:0-3763 GCA_964494435.1 uncultured Candidatus Peribacteria bacterium
GCTGCAACGGCTGCACGGAAGACCGTCGTGGCAGCTTGGCAGATTCCTCCACCCGGAGCCGGTTCCAAGTCTCGACCGTTCACGATGATGAGCGAGTCGTACCAGCCGTTCGAGTTCGAGATTGCACCTCCAAGTGTCGAGTTAAAGGAGAACGTCGTGGAAGGCGGAATGATAATGCCGTTTGCTTTCTCGTTCATCGCCTTGCGTACGTTCATCTTGCGGCCGTACGGAGACGATGCGAATTCAGAGCGGCCGACGCCAAGCTCATGAAGCGCATGCGTCGTGACGCCGTCGTTGTAGACGAGTGCTCCGTGGACGTTTGTGACGCCAATTTGAATTGTGCGCTCACCGTAGTCGAATGCATCACCGACACTGTCTGCAATCTCGCTCACGTCATATTCCTGTCCATCTTGAACAGTTCCTTCGATCTGAGCGCGTTGCACTTTCTCCACTTCAACAGATGTGACGACAGCCGAAGAGGAGATTGTGAGTCCGTCTGGGGGCGTCGCTGCAACCGATCGCTCAATTGCGCCTCGGTCGACGAAGAACGACGTGTTTGCCGGATCGAACGTCACCCACTCTGGATAACGCCCCATTGATACCATCCAAGTGGAAACCGGGGCGTTCGTCGCCTTGTCGTAGAACTGGACAGTCAGAGAGTTTGCAAAGAGTTTGCGGCGTTCCGCAACGGCCGACCGAACCACCATCAAAGACGGGCGCATGCCGAATCGGCGTTCAATGCGTGTTTGAAGCCTCGTTGCTACATTCGTCAGCTCGTCTCGTGCGGGGGCGACTTGTGCCGTTATTGCTGCATTTACTGACTTTGTTCGGGTAGCATTCGATTCACGAGCATATGAAACAGTGGTTCCAAGCGAAGCCACGATCAATGCGAGTGCGAGTGTTTTGTGTGTGTTCATCAGACATATTATAGCATATTTACGGATATTTGCAAATACTCGTGAAAAGATTTGAAGCATGCGGGTGGTTTCTCGTGACATGGGTGTAGGGAGTGGCATGGAGACGACTGAAACCGAGGATTCTTACGAGCTGCTACACTGCGGACGATGAAATTCGCACTTCCTCTCCTCGTAGCTCTCGCTCTTCAAGCCCAGGTTCCAACTGCGCTCGCCGCTCCAGTGCGCGCCTCGCCAGCGGCCGTATCCTGTGAGATCAGAGATATATTTATGGTGAAGAGAAACGTCGCAAATCCACGGAGATGGCCAAAGGCACAATGGGTGAATACTCGCTTAACTGAAAAGTACCTTCGTGAAGTGCTGATGATTGAGGATTCTTTGACCTCGCTTCCGATGACGCAATTCACGTTCAACAGTGGTGGAGCCAGACTCTTGCAACGTTTGACGAGGGACAATTCCGGCAAGCATCTCGGATTCTTTTTAAACGGCAAACTATTGATGCCGGTGAGAGTGGAGTCAGAAATAATCGGAGGCACGGCAATGCTCACCGGTTTTGGAACATTGGAAGAAACAGAGGCC
This sequence comes from uncultured Candidatus Peribacteria bacterium, assembly GCA_964494435.1. Taxonomy (GTDB): domain Bacteria; phylum Patescibacteriota; class Gracilibacteria; order Peribacterales; family Peribacteraceae; genus DALYDP01. The sequence goes on from CAZBSN010000108.1 coordinate 1,494, forward strand.
TTGGTGAAACAAATCAATGATGCAATGTCTTGCAGGAAGAGGTGATTCGTACTTAGGCTTCCTGTTTAATAATCTCTAAAATTTCTCGCGGGTGTGAAACGATGAAATGAGGATGTGCCGACTCAATGACGTCTCTTGTATTCGCACCCCAGAGAACGCCAATCGAATTGATGCCTGCTTCTTCTGCAACTCGAATGTCTTTCTTCTCATCACCGATGTAGTACATTTTTCGCGGATCAAGATTGCGCGTGGATGTGATCATGCGGAGTAAGTTCGCTTTCGTGTCTGTCTCTCTTCCATGAATGAGGTCGAAAAGCTCAATGAGATCAGGGTGTAAGATCGTCCGCACGTTTTGTGCTGCATTTGCCGTGACGATTGCGAGTGTGTTGCAACGTTCTCGTAACTCTCGAAGCACTTCTTCCATGCCATCGATCACAACTATTTTCTCGCGCACCTGACATATCGCGGTGCATATCGTTTCGATGACAGTTTGTATGCGATGTTCTTCCACATGCTGTCTGATCAGCGCCTTCCAACCATGCTTGCCCAACAATGTTCGTGCTTCCGAATGGAGCGTCACACCGAATTCTTTGAGACAGATCTCAAGCGCGATGAGGAGTTCATCTGTTGAATGAACAATAGTGCCGTCGAAATCGAGCGCCACAGATGGTCTATCCATTGTTCTAAAGTAGAATACATCTAAATGTTGGTCAATAACGTCCAATAGCCTAAGAGTTAGCTTAAAAGTATCGCTCCGATGTTCTTGAAGCGCTTCGTATTCGTTCTATACTTCAGCTATGGGTGAGTACGAATACAAAGGGCTGCCGTTCTGGGAATACAATGAACAAAAAGGATTTGATGGCATGGATGAAGCAATGCGAAAGCAGCTCGATGCGAGACGTGAAGCTGAGAAAAAAGCGCCACCAGCAAGAGTGAATGACTTCACGGAAAAGTTTGCGGATCGAATTAGTCTCATTTCCACAAACTTTAGTGTTTCCAGGAGAGTGGCAGAAGCAGCAAGTGACTGCATTCCAGCGTTACTAAAAATACAAAAGCTTTTCACATTTCTTCCAGGACAACCAGGATTTAATAAGGAAGAAGAGAATGTACGGTCGTGCGGCAAAGCAAATTCCATTTGTTCCGCCGTTACTGATCAAGATGCGCGTCTTGCCGTGTTGCTCTCCAAAAGCCCGCGCAATGCCGAAGCGATAGCCAATCTTATCGAGCGATTCATTGGGTATGCGAGGCACGCAGATGTTTTAATTGAGGATTGCACCGAAGCGTTTCGAAGATTGAGAGGTTTACAGCGAAAATTAGATGGAAGGTAATACACAACTGGCTTCGTTGATATGTCTATGATGGTATAAAACGGTATTTCGTCAATTATGGATCTATGATACCGTCCTGTAATGGAAGGTATCCGTATCGTCGAAGGCCGGCGTTATCCTGTCAAAAGCTGCCGACCGGAGGTCTTTGGAGAGGGCAAGGATTTTCACATCGGTCCAAACGGCCCAGTTGGAGATCGGGAATTCATGGTGATCGACGCCGATACGCATGAGCACAGAACACAAAGACGCAAAGCTCATCCGGGGTATGAACGCTTAGCCCTTGTGCAACCAACGCTCACCGACGAAACACTTGTTCTCAGGGCTCCGGGAATATTAGATATCCATATTCCACTGCAAGACGAAGTGAGAGAGAAAATACAAGTGTGCGTCTGGGGGGACTTGGTTGATGCACGGCACCTTCGAGAAGGCTCGCTGTGGTTTTCGGAATTTCTGGGACAGCACTGCTTCCTTGTGCAGAAGGAGGGGCCACGATTGATCAATCGCGACTACGCATCGCATGAGACACAAGTAAGTTTTGCAGACCGCAATCAAGTGCTCGGTATTTCTCTCGAAACTATTGAACGCTTCAAAAAACGATTAGGGGATGATGGCGAAACTGTTTCTGCCGCCAATTTTAGACCGAACATCCTATTTGATGGATGCAGTGATCGCGAGGAGAACAACATCGATGAAATTGAAACCGGCTCTGTGCACATGAAAAGCACGGTTCCATGTCTTCGTTGTGAAATGCCGGGAAATAATCCAATGACGGCAGGATTCAACAAGCGAATTTTGAGATTATTGGCCAAAGAGTATAAGCCTCACAGAGACATGGAGCCCATCTTTGGAGAACAGTTCAGCGTCTTGAAACCTGGAATTATTCGCATTGGGAATCCGATACATGTTCTGAAGACACGGGAAAATGGGTGGGCGAGGAAGTTT
>CAZBSN010000109.1:0-3760 GCA_964494435.1 uncultured Candidatus Peribacteria bacterium
GAATCGCATGGATGCGAGTATAGCGCAGAGGGATGCCGTTTCTTTGCACGAAACGCCCGTTCACACCACACTCAGATTGTTTGTCCAACGATTGTTGAGTCTTGTGGCGGACTCATCCGTCCGTGTACGCTCTTCCTCCTTCCCTCCACCCCTATGTTCGCCCTCAATCGCGTGACGCTCATCGGCTACCAAACGCAGCCTGTTCAGGTTCGACAGACGCCGTCGGGCACGAGCGTGACAGATCTCAACATCGTCGTTCCCATGACGATCAAAACGGAAGCGGGCGAAACGATTCAAAGCAAAAGTTTCCACGTTGTGACGCTCTGGGGCGCGCTCGCGGACGTTGCAGGACAGTTTGTTCGTCCCGGCGCACACCTTTTCATCGGCGGTCGGCTCCAAACGGACAGCTGGGAGGATGAAAAGTCGGGAGAGAAGAAGTCCCGCACGAAAGTCGTCGCAGGTGAACTCATCATGCTCGATCCGAAGGCTGGCCAGATGCCCGCTCCACAGAGCACGGCGATTGTCGGTGGTGTGAACTGCGCCGAAGTGATCGGCAACGTGACGAAGGATCCTGAAATGCGCACGACGACGAGCGGCCAGAAGGTGCTCACGATTGGTGTTGCCACAAACGACCGCTGGAAGGACAAAAACAGCGGAGAAATGAAGGAACGCTCTGAGTTCCACAACGTCGTTCTCTGGGGAAATCTTGCGGAAGAAACGTCCCGCAACATCAAGAAAGGCAATCGTGTGTACGTCTCCGGCCGCGTTCAGAGCAGGAGCTGGGAAACGCCGACGGGACAGAAGCGCATCTCGACCGAAATCGTCGCCGATCAAATTTCACTCCTCGGCGTGAAGAACAAAGTGGCGGAAGAATCACTCCGTTTGGATGGCGATGCATCATTCCGTCAGTCGGCGCCAAGCAACGACTCAGCATTCGCACAGGAACCGTCTCCGGCAATGGCACCATCGATCCCCGCTATTGAGTATAAGAGCGAGGTGAGCGTTGAAGATCTACCCTTCTAGATATAGAATTTACCCATGATAAATGTTCCAAACCTCGGTGTCAGTGGTGAATTGTATAATCGTGTGATCGATCCTTTGGGCAGGCTATTACAACAAAAGGATGCCGCGATAGAAGAAGAAGTCCGACGCCTCATGCAGAAACTTACAACGCAAGCAGAAGAATATCGGGCAGATGTGGACGCTCGCTATCAGTCAGCGTCATAACTCGCCCCCTCTTCAGCGAGACTAAAACGCGAGGGACCCATCCGGCTCAATAAACCGCATTTCCACGTCGAGCGGCTCTGACACTTTCGATTTCACTTCATTCACAACTGCTTTCGCGTCGGCATAGGTGGCGTCACCTTTGTTCAGGAGGAAGTTCGCGTGCTTCTCCGCAATCTGTACGCCGCCGATTTGCGTTCCGCGAAGACCTGCAGCATCAATCAGCTTCCATGCCGGTGTTCCACCGGCTGCTTTGAAGCACGAGCCTGCCGTCTTGAGGTGAGGTTGCGTGTCGATGCGTATCTGGAGCAGCCGCTGCACCTCCGCCTGAATCGCAGTAGGGTCTCCACTCGGAACATTCAGTACAACCTCCCAAATAATCGGTGTGTGTGAGTGCGTGCCGTGTTTGAATCCGCTCTCTCTGTAGCCAAAATCACACTCATCCTTCGTCAGAGTTTTCCATTCCCCATTCACGTACGCCGTGACTGTTTCTACGAACGAATCGATCCAGATTCCTTTTGGCCCCTGTCCCGCATTTCCAAAAATCGCGCCGCCGATTGTTCCGGGGATACCCGTGAGAGGGGAGAGATCAAGTCCTTGCTTCGCGAGATCACCGATGAGCATCGCGAGGTTTGCTCCGCCGCCGACCGTCACGCGCCCACCTTCCACCATCGCTTTGTTGTGACCGATGCGTGCAACGAATGCTTCGATCACACCGTCCGAAAAAACCGTGTTGCTTCCACTGCCAAGGAGAATGAGAGGAAGCTTCTTCTCTGTTGCAACCTTCACCGCTTCTGCCGCGTCTTCTTTCGTCATCAACTGTGCAAAAAGGCGCGCCTTCCCCCCAATTCTCATGGTTGTCTTTGAGCCAATAGGTGCTTCTTCAATGAGATCCATCTCGACCAGTGTACCAATAAATCGTTCGACGGCGCGGGTTTCCCGCGACGGAGAACTCCTTATGAGGGAAAAGATAGTTCACGAAAGAAAAACCGGAGGTTTGTCTTTCGTGCTTACTTGCGCATCGTGGTTTTACCGCCGACGGACGCCAGCTCTTGGAGTTCCATGAAGCGTCAGTATACCTTGTCACTTCCCCAAAAACCGCGCCATATTCTCCACTGTATCAGTCAATTTGTCGCTCTTCGGGAGCTTCTGGACGTACATAAGGAGTGCGCTCAGGAGTGCGAGTCCGGCAATGCTGCCAAGGATGATCGCGTGCTCTTTCCACGTGAGTGCGAAGTTCGTTGTGAGGAGCGCGACTTGCACTGCGCTGAGAGCCGCAACACCGCCGACCGCTCCAATGCCAATACTCACGAGCACCAAACGGCTCCTATTTTCATGAGAGTCCTGCGGCGCAGAGGCTAAACGCGTGAGAAGTTCACTACCAACGATCACACGCTCCTGCGCGCTGTCTTTGAAGAGCACCTGCACTTTGCGCTGGAGGATGAGCGTCACGAATGACTGAAATGGGACAGCCGTTCTGCCTTCGATGACGGCCTTTCCCGTTTCCGGTTTGAAAGTGACTTCCAATTCGTCAGATTCGTCGTGTGGCATGGGCCGATTGTAGCACGGAATCAACCGTCTGCGACCTTCGTTGCCTTATAGCGAGCTCTCGTTCGTCGAGTTTGGGAAAAACACGCCTCGATAATCGACAAGAAGAGGCAGGAGATGGTTCGACTTTTGTGGCTTACCATCTCTTCCGTTAACAGTTGCCGGTACGTAGTTCGCGGCAACCTCATCAGAGTTTATAAGTACGCCTTCCTCATTAAATTTCATCCCTTGTTCTGCCTTACGCAATTGTTCTACCTGATCATCACTTATTCCTGCATCGATGGCGCCTTCAATGATGTCATGTACGTTCTCGTTCATAAACAAGAGGGGAAACAGTGACGCATAATCCGCCAGACTCTAAAAACTGTCAACGGTTTCAAGAAGCCACTTGGATAGCGTTTCGCACTCGCTGTATCGCCTCCTTTTTCCCAAGGACAGTAGCGACTTCCACCGCTCCAGGACTGTATTCCCGCCCAGTGAGTGCTGCACGGAGAGGCCAGAGAAGTTGTCCAAGCTTTAAGCCACTCTTTTCCACTTCGCTGCGTACATCCGCAAGAAGCCGTTCTTCATTCCATCCTTCCTCTGGAACCAAGTCCAAGAGAGATTCAAGCAGTCCGAGGTAGCGCGGCAGATCTTCCGGCGTCACTTTCTGCTTCGTGTTGGCCATCAGCTCCTTCGAGGGAGTCGGTCGCTCATAAAAGAAGCCAAGCATGTCGGGAGCTTCGGAGAAGAACGTGATGCGCTCGCGAATGAGCGACACCTTCTTCGCGAAATCTGCGTCCTTCATCACAGCGGGAACTTTCTCCGCAGATGCTTCCTTCGTGCGTCGAATAAATTCTTCTTCCGGCAGGTGGCGCATCCACTGACCCTGAAGCCAATCGAGTTTCTGCAAATCAAAGACCGCTCCACCCTTTTGCACGCGATCCAACGAGAAGGCTGCAATCAGCTCCTGGAGCGAGAAAAGCTCCTGTGTCGTTCCGGGATTCCA
>CAZBSN010000110.1:0-3747 GCA_964494435.1 uncultured Candidatus Peribacteria bacterium
TAATTGACGGCCAGACCGCGTTCCATCTCTACGACACATACGGATTCCCGATCGAGTTAACGAAGGAACTTGCAGCGGAACAGGGGAAGACAATCGACGAAGAAGGATTTAAGAAAGCATTCGAAGCTCACCAGTCTCTCTCACGCGCGGGAGCTGAACAGAAGTTCAAAGGTGGACTCGCCGACCACAGCGCAGAGACGACAAAGCTCCACACAGCAACGCACTTGCTCAACGCTGCTCTCAGAAAAGTTTTGGGAACGCACATTTCTCAAAAAGGAAGCAATATCACAGCGGAGCGCTTGCGTTTCGACTTCAATCACCAAGACAAGATGACGCCGGAACAGATTGCTGAGGTGGAGCGACTCGTGAATGACGCGATCAAAGCGAACATGCCCGTCGCTTATCACCTCACGACGGTTGATAAAGCAAAATCAGAAAATGCAATCGGCGTATTCGATGATAAGTACGGCGCCGAAGTGAAGGTGTATCAAGTTGGAGATGGATCGTTCAGCAAAGAAATCTGCGGCGGACCACACGTCGCACGCACGGGAATGATCGGCAGCTTCAAGATTCAGAAAGAGGAAAGCAGCTCAGCTGGCGTTCGACGCATTAAGGCTGTTGTCAGTGGTGGACCGGCGGAGATTGAAGTGGCGGGACAAGCCTAATCAAAGCCACAAACGCGTAATTGACACGTACATCCACCATGTCAGAATGCCTATCCCCGGTTTCTTCGGACACCGGCGGATCTTTCGCATCAACGCGGAGTCTGGCTGGGGCTTCGTGCGCGCAACAATGCGCGTAGGGAGCTTCAGTCAGCATCAGGAAAGGAAAGAAAACCGCTCGTCGCGGTTCGGGGCATTTTGCCACCTTCTGATTGCAGGAAGCACGGAGATTCTCACATGCCACGTTTGGTGAGTTTGTTCACGGGCCAATGGGCCAAGTTCAAGAGGGACAAACTGCTACAGCTCATCAAAGAGATGGGCTACAGCGGTGTGGAGTTGGCTTGCTGGGGAGACCACATCGAAGTGTTGAGGGCGGATGACGGCTACTGTGCCGCCCTTCGCGAACAACTCGATACGGTCGGTCTCGAATGCAAAGCCATCTCGGCCCACTTGGTTGGCCAGGCGGTCTGCGACAACATTGATGCGCGTCATAAGGCGATCCTGCCCGACCACGTGTGGGGCGATGGTGAACCTGAAGGCGTCCGTCAGCGTGCAGCAGAGGAGCTCATCCGAACTGCAGAGGTCGCGAAGCGCCTCGGCGTCGGTATCGTCAACGGATTCACGGGTTCGAGTATTTGGCATCTCCACTACTCGTTTCCACCAGTCCCAGACGAGATGATCGAAGCAGGTTTCGCCGATTTTGCTCGGCGATTCAAACCCATCCTGGATGTCTACCAGGAACTGGGTGTCAAATTCGCGCTCGAAGTCCACCCGACCGAGATCGCCTTCGATACGGACACGGCCGACAAGGCGATTGAGGCTATAGGGGGTCATCCGGCGTTCAACTTCAACTACGATCCCTCGCACCTGGCGTACCAGGGAGTCGATTACATCGACTTTATCCACCACTTCGGCCCTCGCATCGCGCACGTCCATATGAAGGACGTGGTGTGGGGCAAAGGGCGTCGGGCCGGTGTCTTCAGCTCGAAGACATTTGGCCATCCCGATCGGTACTGGGACTTCCGGTCTCCGGGTCGCGGTCGCGTGCGGTTCACCGAGATCATCTCGGCGCTGAACAGCATCGGCTACGAGGGGCCGCTCTCCGTCGAATGGGAGCAGTCCGACATGGAGCAGATCCATGGAGCCAGGGAAGCGTGCAAGCGGGTTCGCGGATACGATTATCCGCGGTCGAACGTCGCATTCGACGCAGCCTTCAGCGAGCAGGGCGGCGGCGAGGAGAAGTAAACCTGATACGCGCGATGCGAGATGCCCGGCCCCCCACTTCGGGGGCTGGGCACTTGCTTGTGCAATGACAGAACACTCCATTCTCCCTAGAATGCACATCGTGCTCCTCGCGCGACTCTTCGCGGCGTCACTCCTCTTCCTTTGTCCGGGGGTGTCAGCCATGGAAGAAACGATCTGGAATTTTCGCGGAACCATTCCCGCGAATCTGCAGGTCAATAATCTCACAACCGTTGAAAGCACGGAGGAGGGACTCTACGTCAAAACAACATCTGATGGATTCATCCAAATGCCGGCACTGTCGATGCCGGCTGACGTGCTGACCATGACGTACACCAACGTCGAGGCGCCGGAAATTGCGCTGCTCTGGCAACCAACACGGTTAAAAACAGGAGAGTATTACCAACACAATATTCAACTCGCGCCGGGGCCGGAGCAACAAAGCATTGTCTCGCTGCACCTCGTTGAGGAATGGGATCCAACATCACCGACAATCGGTCTGGCGTTTTCCGCGGGCAGCGAATTGCTCATCAAGCAGATTGAGTGGCGCGCCTACACTCCGCTGGAAAAATTATGGAATGGGTTCCTGAGTTTCTGGACTCCCGATGAGTTCCGCATGTATTCGATCAACTTTATCTGGGGTCCGCTCATCGGCGCGACGCCTGAATCACGAGCAACATTGTTTGAACTGCTTCCGCCTCCAGCCTGGTCCGCCACGAGAATCTTCTACGGTATTTTCGGCGTCGCCCTGCTTAGTGCATTGATATTGTGGCGCACAGACAAGGAAAACGGCAAGAAGCGGTTCTGGCAGATTCTCGTTGGAACGGTCGTCGTGCTCTGGATCGTCTTTGACGTTCGAATGACGCAGGAGATTTTCGCGTACGTGCGAAACGACTGGCAGAGCTACGTGCTCCAACCCACGACGCAAAAAACACTGCGAACACACAGCGGGTTGCACGCGATATTGATGGAGTGCAAAAAACTCTTGGGTGATGATGCGAGGTACGGACTCATTGCAACGAACAACAGTCCGTATTTCAGCAACACGCGCTACTCCTTGCTCCCCGCAATCCCCATTCGCGAAGGAGAAGATGCAACGGGTGTGAAAGCATGGCTCGTATTTGATCGCAGCGATATCACGGTCAATGAGAATGGCGCACTCGTGCAGAGTGATGGAACAGTCATCGCGGAACGCGGATCGATTCTGAAACGATTCGATGAACGATCTTTCTTCTACCGAGCACAATGAGTTTCATTGCATTCATTATCGGCATGGGACTCCCGGCAATTGCAGGATGGATGCTCCTCAGACTTCTTGAAGGCAACACACCGATCCTCACAAAGATGGAGCGTGGCGCCGCAGGAGTAATTCTGGGAACGACGATCGCAATGTGGTGTGTCTTCGTCCTTCACGCAACAATTGGTTTGCCGTTGAATCGTCTGGGATTTTTGGGAACAGAGATCGGATTGCTCGCGATCATTGCAGCGGTATATTTCTGGAGACGACCGCTTGGAAACGTTACAGTGAAGCCAGAAAAAGACGCTTCGCACGTGCAGATGATTCTTTGGATTTTGATCGGCGTCGCCGTCATAAAAGTAGCGCTCGCAGCAATGACCTTCCTTCTCCTGACGCCGACGTACTTGGATGACACGCTCGACAACTGGAATCTTCGCGGGAGAGTCTTCTTTGAAGACCAAACACTCACGCTCGCACTACCCGGCGAAGATCCTGTGCTCTCGCCAAAGGGCGTGAGTTCGTACCCGCCGACTGTCCCGCTCCTGAAAGCATCGCTCGCGGCGATTGCAGGCGAGTGGAACGATCCATTGGTGAACAGCGTGCACG
>CAZBSN010000111.1:0-1103 GCA_964494435.1 uncultured Candidatus Peribacteria bacterium
CTGTTCCCACAGAGGAAGTCGCACTCACGGATGTGAGCGAGTACATGAAGGCGTTCGTGTGATCACGCTTTTCCTCCCACCCAAAGGAAGAATCCTCTCGCCAATGCTCCAAGTGTGAGGAGCGGATGCTTCATCGCAAACGTTTTAAATGCGCCAGAGCCGCCGCCTCCTGCGACATTTCGTCCACCGCTGAGGCGAGCGAAGAACTTCGCGGCCATTTTTGCGAGCGCGTTGTTGCGTGACTGAATCGCGAGCGATCGCATCTCACCTGGAGGCAGAATCGTGATGAGGTTTTCGAAGCACCGGAAGCGATCGAAGACGCCTTTGCCTTCTTTCTGATTCTTTGCGCTCGTGCCTTCGCTGTGGACTCTAAATCCGCCGTAGTCTCCTGCCAAGTACCAGCCATCACTCACAACCAAGCAGCGGAGCGAATACTCCATGTCCAAATTTTGCGGCATGTCTTCCAAGTACGGTCCAACATTCTCATAGAGCGATCTTCTGAGCATCACGAAACACGGCTCGCCGATGATGTTCGGATGCAGTTCCATCTGGAGCCACCTCTTCAGTGTTTCCGTTTTCTCCAATCTGCCTTCCTGCATGATGCTGTTCTTCAATGCTTCGATCTCCTTGTAACCGGGGATCGCAGCGTCGCCACCCTCCGGACAGAAGTAATGGTGATTGAGCGATACGAAGTCGACATCGGGATGCTCTTCCAAGACCTTCAGGGCCGCTTCCAAATAATGGGCCCCCCATACGTCGTCCGGGAAGAGGAACGCGATGTAGGGAGCTTTACCTTGGCGAATCGTGGCGTTCCAGTTGCCGCCAATGCGCAGACGATCCGGGCTTCGCTTGAAGGTCACGCGGGGATCTCCCAGGTAGCGCTCCACGACGGCGTGGATGTCTTTCTTTGAGCAATCGTCGTGAAAATGGAGCATCCAACGCTTCTCGGTTTGTGCCATCACAGAGCCAACCGCTTCATGCAAATAGGCGTCACTCGTTTCGTACGTTGGCATGCAGACGTCGACTAAGACATCGTTCGGACTGGGCATGGGATATACTTACCATACTTTCATGCGTATCGACATCCTCACTCTCTTCCCGGC
>CAZBSN010000111.1:1203-3744 GCA_964494435.1 uncultured Candidatus Peribacteria bacterium
GGGTGGATTGATCAAGAACTCTCGATCGGTGATTACGTCCTCACCGGTGGCGAGCTTCCCGCGATGGTTGTGATTGATGCAGTTGCGCGCCAGCTTCCTGGCGTGCTTGGCAAAGATGAATCGGCGCACGAGGAGAGTTTCTCGAAGGAACTCGATCGAAAAAAAGAGTATCCGCATTACACACGCCCCGAAGAGTTCCGCGGTCTCAAGGTTCCAGACATCCTCCTGCAAGGACACCACGCGAAGATTCTCGCGTGGCGCCGCTCGCAGGCACAATGATTAGTAAGCGCTGATTGTAGAGAGACTTCGTGACGACTTGCCGCTGTTTTGAGACTTTAGGCGGAAGAGCATCTCGGCCATTTCACCGCGTGTGATCGGCTGAGCGAAGTTGTCGATCGTCGGTGGGATCGCGTTGCGTTCTGCAAGTGCGCGAGCGTACGGCATGTACCACTGCTCACCCTGTTCTTCGTTCGCCGTTTGGAAGGCGAAGGTGCCCGCAAGCATCTTCATGGCTTCCGCCACGTTGATGGTTTGGTTGGGCTTAAAGGTTCCATCAGGGTAACCGTCGATGATCTCAGCTTCTTTCGTCACACAGACGGAAGCGGCGTACCACGCGTCTTTCTTCACGTCGGGGAAGAAGACGGTGTCGTCCATTTCGGCGACGTTCTCATTAAGACATTCCGTGACGCGGGAGTTCTTCAAGATGAACGGGTTTGCGATGAGCTTCACGAACTCAGCGCGGTTCAGACGGTTGTTCGGTCTGAACGTGCCGTCCTCGTATCCCGTGAGCACGTTGCCCTGGCGGAGATACTCGACCGCTTCGTAGAAGGTCGACCCTTCCTTCACGTCGGTGAAGGGCTTGGTCGGAAAGGATTCTGGCTCTGCCATCGCGGCTGGCGCGAGAGCGGAGAAGAGGAGTGCAGCCGAGAGGCCGCGGGCGATGAGACGGTTCATAGAAGTAGGGGAAAGAAGTATGCTCTGTCCGTGAATGATGCGTTCCGCGAACGGCTTCAACGGGAGAGATCCGTTGAGTGTACTCTCCGTATTCATCCAAACGCGAGAACGAATCGTATCAAGGAGCAGATGGCGAACGGCGTCTGGAAAGTAGACGTCGCAGCCGCACCCGAAGACGGAGCAGCGAACGATGTCTTACGGCGCTTTCTGGCCGATACGTTCAATCTCCCGCTGTCCCACGTCGAAATTCTCAGCGGACACACGAGTCGCCTCAAGCGTGTTCGGCTTACTGCAGCGCCGATTGCATAGCTCCGCGCAGATCTGCGTCTGTCGGCAATCCGACAAACACTTCATCCTCAATCACATAGCTTGGGACGCGCGTGACGCCGTATTCACGTGCGAGTGATTCGTACGCCCGGAGCATACTTTCGTGTGGCGATGTGATGCATGATTCAAAGTTTGTCGCATCGAGACCGAGTGTTTCGATCTCGGCGTCCGACAGCTCTGTCTTTCCCGTTTCAAACATCAGCGTGTGAACTGCGTATCCTTTTCCCTGTGTCGATGCGCATGCAACAGCAATCGCCGCCATTTCGCTTCCTGCATATGCCTTGAGTGCGAGCGGGACAATGCGAATCGCGGCATCTCCAGGTCGAACAAATTCGTGAATAAGGAGCGGCATCTTCGACTGTTGGAATTCTTGGGAGTACGGAGACTGCGCATTGAGGAACACCGTGACCTCTGACCCACCGTTCCCAATTTGCAGCACTCCATCGGCGCCTGTCCGCTCTGTGGGTACGTACGCGCCCGACAGTGTCTGCTCGCTTGGAAGAAGCTCGAACGGTTCCGGTGTTACGACGATTTCTCCCTCAGACGTGGCCGCAGAACTCTCCGTCTCGCCGAAGATCGGCGTCGAACTTGGAGGGCGCGCGGCGCATGCTGCGAGCAATGTTGTGAGGGCGATGGCGAGGAGTCGGCGGTGCATGAGTGCGGCGATTGTACCTGGGAAAAGGGGTGAGGCTAGCGGCAGACGAAATGGGTCCACGATATCCACGAACCGCAGTGAGCGGCTGTTATGCAGTTGGCCATTCTTTTGTCTGCCACACAAAAGAATGGCCGAAGAAAAAGTCACCGCGAATCAAGCCTCACGGCAGTAACCCCACGCCGCCGTGATTCGCGGGAACCTCTCCATGAAGGCCTGCTGCTCAATGCTATGCTGCAGTCATGCAGCGTGTTGCTCTCGGCGTTCCCATCGATGCGGTGACGCATGCGGAGGCTTTAGCACGCCTCAAGCAGATGCTCGCATCTTCTAGCCAGAACCATGTGGCGACGCCAAATGCGGAGATGCTCGTTGCGGCATCAAAGAGTCCTGTGCTCCGTGATCTACTCAATCACACAGCATTGAATCTTCCGGACAGTACGGGCCTCGTCTGGCTCGCACGACTTCCTGAGCGTGTGACGGGAGTGGATATTACGCAGGCCCTCTGTGCGGAGTTGGATTCTCAGACGCCAGTGTTTTTCCTTGGAGCAGGACTCGGAGTTGCGGACTGCGCGGCGGCCGCGCTTCGCGCGGCAAACCCGCGGCTGCGG
>CAZBSN010000112.1:0-3685 GCA_964494435.1 uncultured Candidatus Peribacteria bacterium
TTTGTGTTGGTGTTTGTCCTGCTTCCGGGCTATCGACGCCATCTTGTGGCGTTGAGCGAATGATGGAAGGGGACTGAGGAGAGGAGTTCCTCGAATCTCTGCCTTGCTCTGGTTTCTTGTTTCTCCTGGAAACCGCTCCAGGTCCCCGGACCGGTTGCAGCACGGCACTAGGGCGCATGTGTAACACTGGGGAGATAGGGGGGTCGCGTACGACAACCACCTCACCTTCGTCGTACGAACGTTGCAGAGCAGAGAGGGTGATGGCCACTTACGAGTGAGAAATCCATGATCACGTTACCTATGCCCAGTATGTGCACAAATAGGTGAATGTGTGGCCGGGAGGAACGAGCGTGGGTCACAATGACCATCACTCTCTCTGTCTAAGTCGGTGGAGAGAAAAGAACGAGTGTTTGTCTTTGTATTGTTTGTTTGATTCGTCCTTGGGACAAATCTGGCCATCATACAGTTACCTCTAAGACTGGCAACTATCTGGCATGTACAAGCCATAAAGAATGTATTGTGAATATATTTATTGTTCATAAACAGCTGTGATTCGGCGAATCTCACAGGCACAAAAAAGGCCGCTTTTGAGGGCGGCCTTTAGATTCTTAGATTCTCCTCTTAAATCTTCTTCATCTTGGCTGTCATGATCAGAGCGCCTTCAGGGATCGTCACGGCCTTCATGGGGGTGAAGTCAGGAATGTCGACTGTCTCTTCCTTCACGCGATGATCAATCGAAAGCGTATTCGTTCCTTCCATACGAACCTGGAAGTCGTCGCCCGCTCCGGCCCACCAACAGGAGAGTGTCAGGAGAGGACCGTCTTGAGGCATTTCTTCCTGGCCGCAGCCAACGTAGTCGCCAAGTGCCACTTCGGACACCTCGTTGGGGTCTGCAGTCGTGCCAATGAGCAGGGCAACGTGCGAGGTCTGCATGCCGGTGTCATCTGTGCCTTTGTCTTCAAGAAGCCAACCAATGGTGACATGGGCCATAGCTTCATTTTCAGCGTCCTGGTTTGTGTCGACGACCGGAGTGCACGCGAGCACGAGTAACGAGAGAGAAGCGAGAACGAGGGGGGTGGTGCGCATGCGGGCAGCCTATCAGCCGAGAGTCTTTTTCAAAAGCTCATTCACCGTTGCTGGATTTGCCGAGCCTTTGCTCTGTTTCATGATGAATCCGACGAGCGCTCCGAGCGCGGCTTGCTTGCCTGCTTTGTAATCGTCGACGGACTTCTGATTCGCTGCGATGGCTTCATCCACGAGCTTCTGGAGAGCGCCGGTGTCGGTTACTTGCGTCAGTCCCTTCTCTGCAATGATCGCGTCTGCAGACTTTCCGGACTCAACCATATCAATGAGCACGTCCTTCCCTGCATTCGCAGAGATCTTCCCACCATCGATTGCAGCGATGAGTTTCAGCACGGCGTCTGCATCCGGTCCTTGAGCCACGGTCTTGTTGGCTTCTTTCAATGCACCAAGAAGCTGCGTGAGGACGATGCTCGACGTGCGCTTGGCGTCACCTGTTTTCTCCCACATGGTGTCGAACAGCACGCGCAGCGTGATGTCATCCATGAGCTGCATGGCCTGCGCTTCGTTGAGGCCGGCGTCGGTGTAACGCTTGCGAAGGGCGCGAGGGAGGGCAGGGAGTCCAGCTTTCGCTTCAGCGATCTCAGCCTTCTCGAAATGAAGTGGTGGAATGTCCGGTTCCGGGAAGTAGCGGTAATCCTGCGCGTCTTCTTTATCGCGAAGCATGCGCGTCTTTCCTTCATCGTCCTGCCAACCGACGGTGATGTTTCCCTTGAGCGGGCCGCCTGTTTCTTCCCAGAGTTCGCGGAGGCGCTTCTCCTCATATTCCAGGGCTCGTTCTAAGGCTTTGAAGGAGTTGAGGTTCTTGATTTCACTGCGGGGATTGAGCTTCTCTGTGCCGACTTCACGGAGTGAGATCGATGCGTCGAAACGCATCATGCCTTTGAACATGTCGGCATCCGATGCACCGACGGCAATGACAATGCGGCGGAGCTCTTCGGCAAATGCCACGGCTTCCTCCTTCGACCGTAGATCCGGTTCCGTCACGATTTCCATGAGCGGCGTTCCGGCGCGGTTGTAGTCGCAGAGCGTCTTGCTGCCGCGGTGTGTGAGCTTGCCGGCGTCATTCTCCAAGTGGAGGCGGTGAATGCGGCACTCTGTTTCGCGCGTGACACGGCCGCTATCGTCTCGAAGGTCGTACTCGACGATGCCCTTCACCGCGAGCGGATGGTCATACTGCGAAATTTGGTAGCCGAATGGAAGATCTGGGTAGAAGTAGTGTTTGCGATCGAAGTGGCAGTTCTCCGCAACCGTGCATCCGAGCGCGAGTGATGCCGTCACGCCTTTTGCAATCGCTTCGCGGTTTGGGACCGGGAGCGTGCCGGGGTGGCCCATGCAGATTTCACACACCGTCGTGTTCGGCGCCTTGTTGAACGCGTCGTTGTCGCACCCACAGAACATCTTCGTCTTCGTGTTCACTTGGGCGTGGACTTCGAGGCCAATGATCACTTCCAGATTTGCCATGGAAGGAGCCTACTGGTTTTAGGCTTTTTCCTCAACACAGGCGCGAGTTTGACGCTTCCGTCTATTGGCGTAGTGTCGTTCCGATGCTCGAAACTTCCTCTGATTCTGGCTCTAAGGATGAGAGTTCGTTAACTGCGACCGAGGGTGAGGAGACTCCTGCGCGACTCAGTGAATCTGAGTACGCCGCATACATCGTTTCCTTCGAACCGTTCACGTTGGGTTTTCTGATGAAGCACTTTCCTCATCTGAAAGACGAGGCTGTGGACGTTATGCAGAATGCGAATATTGCTGCTCTGAAGGGGTACAGAGAAGGAAACTATATCGTCAATTCAAGGACGTCGTATTTATCGCTCATACAGCACAGTGCCCTCGATTACATACGAAGATTGAGGACATTGAAGCGCAATCCGAGCGGAGGAGTGCAACCATTGACGAAACATATGCTCGAAGATTTGAGTTCAAAGGGAGATGAACCTTTTGATCGTATGTATAGGCAAGAAGAGCGGCTGCTCATGACAAAGGCGGCTGCCACACTGACTGGCCGCCGACAACAAATCTATGCAGAGACGATTCTTGCCGGAAAAGGCTACACCGAAATCGCTCACCAATGGGGGACGACAGAAGCGACCGTACGAGCAGCACAAACAAGAATGCTTAAAGCACTCCGTACCATCCTCCTTGAACTCACAGAACAGCGACGGCCGATACGTAATCCACTATGAGTTTTCCGTCCAAGTGGTCTGTTTCATGCTGCACAACGCGGGCGTTCATATTTTGCAGTTTCAACTCCTTCATATCTCCCTTGAGCGTTTGGTGCTTCACGATGATCTCGACCGCGCGGGGAACCGGCACCCACACGTCCGGCAAACTCAGACATCCTTCTTCCGCGACCTCCGTCTCTTTGCTCTTCCACGTGATTTCCGGATTGATAAGCGGGGTGAGGCGGCCGTTGATGCGCGCAACGCATACTTTCAAATCGCTTCCTATTTGTGGAGCTGCGAGACCGAGACCATCGGCATCAATCGTCGTCTCTTCCATATCCTTCAAGAGCTTCTTTACCTCTTTCGTGATTGCGGGCACGCGCTTTGTCTTCGATCGGAGGATCGGCGTGTCTTGACCGGTGATGATCGGGCGGACCATA
>CAZBSN010000113.1:0-3660 GCA_964494435.1 uncultured Candidatus Peribacteria bacterium
TCGATCGGGAATCCGTATGTGTCGTAGAGATGGAACGCGGTCTGGCCGTCAATTACTGAACCAGAAAGTTGTTCAAGTTTTTTCTCAAGCTGTCGCAATCCTTCCTTGAGTGTGTTCTTAAATTGTTGCTCCTCTTTGTCGAGCATTTCACAGATCTCGTGCGCTTTTTTCTGGACGTGCGCATACACATGTCCGTATTGCTCGATGACCTCACGTGCAATGGGCGAGCAGTAGGTCGTCGTCTCGAAATTCTCGTCTCGTTCCACGTACAAATATCGCAATGAACGAATCGCGCGTCTGATGAGACGTCGCAAGACATATCCTTGGTCGACGTTTCCGGGCGTCACGCCATCAGCAATGATGAATGTCGCAGCTTTCAAGTGATCAGTGATGATGCGACCGTGCCGGCGAACAATCTTTCCTTCATCTGAATCGTCCGTGTACAAATCACCCGGAACGGCCTTCTGGAAAATCGGTTTCATCCGATCTGTGTCGTACACCGTCTTCACTCCTTGCAGCACCGCTGCGACGCGCTCAAGACCCATGCCCGTGTCGACGTTCTGCTGCTTGAGCGGTTCGAACGTTCCGTCTTCTTTCTTGTTGTACTGCATGAAGACGTCGTTCCAAATTTCCATCCAGTTCGGATCGTCGTTCGCGGGATTGCTTCCGGGTGGCGGAAGATCCGTCGGGCCGACCCAGTAAAACATTTCAGTGTCCGGTCCGCAGGGTCCGGTCAGTCCGGCTGGTCCCCACCAGTTCTTTTTCTTCGGCAAAAATCCGATCCGCTCGCGCTTCACGCCGAGTTTTTCCCAAATACTAGCGGATTCTTCATCCTTTGGAGCGTCTGCGTCACCTTCAAAACACGTGACGGCGAATTTTTCGAGCGGAATTTCAAGCACCTTGATGAGGAACTCGAAGCTCATCTCGATCGCACCTTGTTTGAAGTAATCTCCGAGCGACCAGTTGCCCATCATCTCGAACATCGTGAGGTGCGACGCGTCGCCGACTTCGTCGATGTCCTGCGTACGGACACATCGTTGTGCGTCGACTAAGCGCGTGCCTGCTGGATGTTTTTCTCCAAGCAAGTAGGGGACGAGCGGGTGCATGCCCGCGGTCGTGAAGAGCACGGTCGGATCGTTCTCCGGAACCAGTGGTGCTCCGGGTATGATCGCGTGTCCTTTGCTAGCGAAAAAGTCGAGATATGCCTTCCGGAGCTCATCGGTTTTCATGAAACGCATGGGAAGAGTGTACAGGAGCCAAAAACCCTGTCATCACGCCCTGTTCAAACACTGGTCTAAAACGCCGTTTTTTGCTATACTTAGAGGAAACCCACACACATGCCCATTACACTCACATCCCTTCTCCGCAGCGCACGACTCTTCATCCTTCCGGTGTGTATTTTGGGATTTATTCTTGTGTCTGCAGGACTCTTTTCCGCGCGATCGGAAAAGATCATGGAAGAGCAACTTCGCGCACGTCTCGAATCGACTGCGGCGGTCGCTGCTCAACAGTTTGACGCTCGGATGATTGCAACCGTGGAAGACAGTGATGATTTACATCGTTCACTGGTGAATCGCTTACGTGACATTCGCGATGCTGTCCCCGGCGTGCGCTTTGCATACCTCGTTCGCGCGACAGATGACACCGATATTGTCATATTCATTGCCGATGCAGACGAAGGACTTGGCGTTGCAGAACTGGATCGCGATGGCGACGGTGCTGTGGGAGAAGATGAAGAGCCCGCCGCGCCGGGAGATGAATACGACATTGAAGGCATGGAGGCGTTCCATGAAGCGTTCTCTCATCCTGCAGTGGACAGTGAAATCACAACCGATCAATGGGGTCGTCTCATTTCTGGCTATGCGCCCATCAAAAACGCCGACGGCACGACCGTCGCCGTGCTCGGACTCGACATGCAAGCGGATCTCTTCCAAGAAACTGCGGAGAGCATTTTCTCGCCAGTCGCGCTTCTGTTGCTCGCGTTCGGTGGTGCGCTCCTTGCCGGATACGCATACTTCATTCTCGAACGACGTCGTTTCGAATCTATCCATCAACTCGATCTTGAACGCACCGCGCTTCTCGATCTTGCAACGCACCAACTTGGCATGCCGCTTGCGACGTTCCGTTGGTGGCTCGAAATCCTGCGCGATCGCGACAATGGACAACTCTGCCGCGAGACCGATGCATGCGACCAGATGCAACTTGGCATCGATCGCATGGATGGCATTATCCGTTCGCTTCAAGACGCCGCGCATTTGCAACAGGGGAATATTGCATACCACCCGGAACCGACTGATTTCGCCGCATTCGTCGACGGCATTGTCACATCGTCTCATCAGGCATTTGTTCTTCGGAAGCAACGTGTGGATGTGCACGTCGAGGACGATCTTCCGAATGTGCGCATCGATCGCCGGCTCATCGGCGGAGTGCTGAGCGAGCTTCTGGAAAACGCTCGGAGTTACTCTCCAGAGTCGAGTGTCATTGCCATTCGCATTGCGAAGCAGCGCGGCAACGTTCGCATTGAAGTGAGCGATCGTGGTTGCGGTATTCCCGAAGAAGACATTCCGAATTTGTTCCACAAGTTCAAGCGCGGAAGCAACGCGTTCGTCAATAAACCCGTCGGCAACGGACTCGGCCTCTACATCGCGAAGGGAATCATCGAACGCGCCGGCGGACAAATTTGGATTCGCAGTCACCTCGGAAAAGGCACGACAGTTTCCTTCACGCTCCCGCTCGCATGATCAGCTCACGCATCGTCGGCCGATACGGTGTGCTCCTGCTCACGGTATTTTTGGTCGTTGCTGCAGCAGCGTCACTGACGTCCGTGCTCTTCGTGCGTTCCTCCTCTGCACTTGAAACACAATTGCGAGAAACACTTCGATCGACTGCAGCTGCAATGGCCCTTGGCATTGATGGCGACACGCTGGATTCAATCCATAGCCCGGCTGATATGGCGAAGCCGGAATTTATCGAGACCGTCGCGAAATTGCGCAGTCTCGTGGAGCAGGTGCCGCACATTCGTTTTGCCTACATTCTCCGCCGCACGGACGATCCGTTCGTGCTCGAATTCGTCGCTGACGCCGATGCACTTGCACCTGATGAGATCGTGGATCGCGATGGAGATGGAGTGGTTGAAGTGGATGAAGAAGCGTCTTTCCCGGGAGAACAGTACGACATCAGTGAGTACCCAGCGTTGCAGCATGAAGCGTTCCTTGGTCCCACGACCGATCCCACGTCGACGCTCGATCAGTGGGGTGAACTTTTCTCCGGTTACGCGCCGATTCGTAGTCGCAGTACGGGCGACATCGTTGCAGTGCTCGGCATCGACATGGATGCGACTGAGTTCCGTGGACTCGCGAACAGCGCACTCTCGCCGGTGGCAGTTCTCTTCATCGTTCTCCTTTCAGTACTTCTCGCATTTGGCGTCGGTCTCCTCGCAGAAGGTCGGCAACTTGCGATTCTCTCGAAGATGCAGAGCGAACGTTCCGGTCTCTTGCAACTCACCTTCCACCAGCTCGGTGAACCGATCACGATTCTCCAGTGGGCGCTTGAAACGCTCGAAGACAATCAAGGTGACATCAAAGAACTTCAGCGCGTCTTGCCGGAAAATCTCCGCGACATGCGCGAGGGCGTGCGTCGTCTCTCCAGCATCATCGACGC
>CAZBSN010000114.1:0-3545 GCA_964494435.1 uncultured Candidatus Peribacteria bacterium
TCGATTTCACGTCGTAGAAGACGCCTTTGTCCTTCAATGCTTTTACGAACACCTCGGCTCCAGAATCCACGTATTCTTTGTGCGGCACGAGGAGGAGGATCGCGTCGTATGGGCCGCTCTCCAGTCCGCCTTTCTTGTAGCCGTAGCGTTCCAACTGCGCGTCATCGACGTGCGGGTCGGCGACTTCGACGGTCACGCCCGCATTCTGCAACGCTTTGATCACGTCGTGACTCTTGCTGTTGCGGGTATCTGGGACATTCTCTTTAAACGTGAGTCCAAGCACGAGTGCGCGAGCGTCCTTTGCCGTGATCGTGAGTTCGCCAATCGTCTGCTCCGCTACGAACGGTCCCATGCCCTCGTTCGTCGCACGGCCGGCCGTGATCACGTGCGTCGTCATGCCGAGCTGCTTCGCGCGCTCCACGAGGTAGTACGGATCGACTCCGATGCAGTGACCTCCCACGAGGCCCGGCTGGAACTTAAGGAAGTTCCACTTCGTTCCAGCTGCCTCAAGCACGTCCTTCGTCCGAATACCGAGTTTATTGCAGAGGAGAGCCACTTCGTTGACGTAGGCAATGTTCAAATCGCGCTGTGCGTTCTCAATCGCTTTCGCCATCTCTGCGACTTTGATCGATGGAGCTTTGTGGATGCCCGCCTTCACGATGCTGCCGTAGAGATCGGAAAGAATCTGGAGCGTCTTTTCATCCTGTCCCGACACAACCTTAATGATCGTGCGCACAGTGTGTTGCTTGTCGCCGGGGTTGATGCGTTCTGGCGAATAACCGAGCGTGAAATCCACGCCGCACTTCATGCCTGATGCTTTCTCCAAGATCGCACCGCAAATATCTTCCGTCACGCCGGGGTAGACCGTCGATTCATAGACGACAATCGCGCCTTTCTTCAAATTCTCACCAACAGTCTTCGACGCCATCTCCACCAACGTCAGATCCGGATTGAACGCCTCATCCACCGGCGTTGGGATCGCCAAGATGATGATGTCGGCCTCCTTCATCGCGGCAGGATCGGTCGTGTATTCAAGCGGCCCAGCTTTCAATTGTTCCGTCGTGAGTTCATCTGTTCGATCGATGCCATTCTTCAATTCTTCAATGCGCTTCTCCCACACGTCATAGCCAATCACGCGGTACCCCGCCTCCGCAAACGCGTTTCCGAGGGGGAGTCCTACGTATCCCAAACCGACGATACAAAGTGTTGGCTTACCCGGCATGCGTGGATTCTAGCCGACCTGTATTCCCTTGGGGAGAGGTCGACGCTACCCTCATCTCATGGCATCCGTGTGGGCCGATCGGCGCGTTCTTGTGACGGGTGGAACCGGCTTTATCGGCAGTTTCCTCGTGGAATGGCTGCTCGATCAGGGAGCGACGGTTCGCGTGCCGCTCCGCGCTCAGAATTACCGCGCTCTTTCATCACGCAGGGCAGAGGTCGACTGGTTGGAAGGGGATCTGCGAGAGTCGGCGTATTGCACACAGTTAGTCGCTGGAGTGCACCATGTCTTTCACTTGGCAGGTTGCCGGCGCAACACCGAATACCATTTGAAGAAACCGAGCGATGTTGCGAATGAGAACGTGCGCATGACGCTGGCTCTTCTTGAAGCACTCAAGGAAGTGCCTGCACCAGTCCCTGTCACATTCCTCTCTACGGCGAACGTTCCGCCGGCGATCGACACGGTTGAACTCTCGCAGAAGGAAAAGGTTGATGGCTACGTGCTTGGGAAAGCGCTCTGCGAAACGCTCTGGCACATCGCGGGTCACCAGCGCGGATTCCCAGTGCTCGTCGTTCGCGCAGTCGGATCCTACGGCCCGCGTGACACGTTCAACGAAGAAGCGAACCTCATTCCGGCACTGATGCTTCAGGCTCGTGATAAGAAAGAGGCGATGACGGTGTGGGGCGATGGATCCCAGGAGCGAGCGTTCCTCTATGTCGAAGACCTCATTGGTGCGATGGTGAAATTGGCGGAGGCGAAGATCACGGGAATTCAGTACGTCACGACGAATAACGTTGTGACCGTGAAGGAACTTGCTGAACTTGTTCGCGACACGGTTCGTCCGGGGCTGCCCATTCAATTCAATCCACAGAAGGACGTGGCGCAACGCGCCATCCCACAGCTTCCCATGCATCCACTTCTTGCGGACTTCGAATGGACGCCGCTCGCCGAAGGCCTCAAACGAACAAACGCATGGTGGAAGTCGAACAAATAACAACTATGAAACTCTTCGATTATCCACTGGTTCGCACGCATGCTCCGCAACTTTTCAAGTTCGCGATGGCCGGCGGCATGGGCTCGGTTCTCGATCTCGGAACGCTCACGCTCCTCACACGAGTGTTCCTTGTGCCTGCCGAAGTATCGTTCCTCATTTCAGCGTTCGTGGGAGCGACATTCGTCTTCTTTGTGAACAAGGTCTTCACATTCAAGAATCACGATGCACGCATCGGTCCACAACTCCTTAAGCACTATACGGTCTATGGACCAGCCATCATCGCCAATGGCTTCCTCTCATCGTTCATCTACTGGTTTGGGGTGCCGGATCTCCTCGCAAAGTTCATCGCGATTGGCATCATCGCGATGTGGAATTACACAATGTCGCATAACTACGTGTTTAAAAGGTGAGAGAGGGGATATTGACTATAATTTAGAAATGGGTATTTTATGTATATGAGTACAGGACCACGTGAAGAACCACAGAATCTCAGCGTCCCGAATGGCGCTGGAGAAAGCACGAATGCGATGCCAGTGATCGATATATACATCGCGCCGGGACACAGCACTGCCGAAGACATACAGGCTTTACTTGAATCTCTGAGTGATATGCACGTTGCAGCAGGAGGCTTAGGTTTGCAGTTCAAACTCACGCCAGTAGAAACGAAGTCTGCGGAGTAATAATTTCTTTAGGTGTTCGCTTTGTACCACTCAACCGATTTCTCGATTCCACGATCGAACGGTGTTTCGGGGTTGTAACCAAAGGTCTTGCGAGCCTTGGCCGTATCCGCGATGTAGTGCGTGACTTCGCCCGTGCGAGCTTCGCCCACTTCAAGCTCCGAGCTGCTTCCAAGCAATTCCTTCATGCGCTCTGCGAGGTGGAGGATCGTGGTGCCTTCGCCGTAGGCCAGGTTGTACGTTTCGTTCTTCGCCGTGTCCCAGTTGGCGATAGCTTTTGTGACACCCTGAACGGCATCGTCGATGTAGGTGAAGTCCAAGCATTTATCTCGTCCGAAGACTTTGAGCGCCTTGTTCTCTTTTGCGTTCCTGAAGAAGAGCGGGACGACGCGGACGGAATCGTCGTACATGCCGTAGACGTTTGAAAAGCGAATGATGATCGTCTCGATCCCATAGCATCGCTTGTAGGACTCAAAGAACGCTTCTCCGGCGATCTTGCTCGCGGCGTAGGGGCTCTCGCATGTCATGAAGTGCGCCTTGGTCTCGTCGTACTTCTGTCCTTCTGGCAGATGGATGTTGCCGTACGTCTCGCGTGACGACGCGAACATCGCGCGCTTGATCCCGTTTGCACGTGCGAATTCCAAGATATTGAACG
>CAZBSN010000115.1:0-3543 GCA_964494435.1 uncultured Candidatus Peribacteria bacterium
ATGGACTGACGTTCGATGATGTCCTTCTTCTTCCACGTCACACGAACTTCATGCGCGAGCATGTCGATCTTTCGACGCAGCTTCATCCGAAGATTTCATTGAAGCTCCCCATCCTCTCGTCACCGATGGACACGGTGACCGAGGCAGACATGGCTATTGCCATGGCTGAAGCCGGCGGCATGGGCGTCATTCATCGAAACCTCAACGTCCAGGCACAAGTCGGGATGGTGAAAGAAGTGAAGAAGAAAGACCGCTTAGTCGCAGCTGCGATCGGCGCAGGAACGGACATGGAAGAGCGTGTGAAAGCACTCGTCGCTGCAGGCGTCGACATGATCGTCGTCGATTCTGGTCACGGTCACTCGGACTTCATCATGAACTGCGTGAAGTACATCAAGAAGAGCTACAAAGGAAAGGTCGTGGTGATGGCCGGCAACGTGGCGACGTACGATGGAGCGAAGGATCTCATTGCAGCAGGAGCAGACGTCCTCCGCGTTGGCGTGGGTCCCGGCAGCATCTGCACGACACGCATTGTGACCGGTATGGGCGTTCCGCAGATCACAGCGCTTCTCGAAGCAGCACGCGCATGCAAAGGAACCAAGGTGACGTTCGTCGCCGACGGCGGCATCCGCCAGATGGGGGACATGGCCAAGGGTCTCGCAACGGGCGCCTCAGCCGTCATGCTCGGATCGATGCTCGCCGGCTATGCGCAATCTCCCGGTGACGAAGTCGACGTGAATGGAAAGGCCTACAAGAAGTACCGCGGCATGGGATCAATCGGTGCCATGCAGAAAGGGGGAGCGGAACGCTACGGACAATCGGCGAAGACCGAACGCAGCAAGCTCGTCGCAGAAGGCGTCGAAGGCCTCGTCCCATTCAAAGGCGACGTCGGTGAATTTCTCTACCAAGCCGCAGGCAGTCTCCGCTCAGCGTTCTACTACGTCGGCTGCAAGACGATGAAAGACTTCCACAAGAACGCACAGTTCGTCCAGATCACCCAGGCCGGCATGAAAGAGAGCCACCCGCACACAATTGCGATAACGGACGCGGGGGAGAGCTACATGGGTGTATAAGCCAGAAATTGACATTCGCCGTGGATATTTTATAGTGGTGCACTTTCACTATGCCACCAAACCTTCCCCATCCGCGCTATTACGAGGGGATCATCGATCCGACGACGTGTGCTCGTTCGAATCTCGTGTATTCGTCTGAGTTTGGGACAGCTGAACTACAAGCAGAGATGCATGTGTTTATTACTGATGCTGTTGGTGTATCTCTGCTACGTGACGCGTTGCAGAATGGAGAAAATAAATTGGAGACTACCGCGCGCAGTGGCATATCGCGCTCGGCGATTGAGCTTCGGCAATTACCTAATACAGAACTTGCAGTCGAAGAGGATCTTGTGTCGATGCAGGTGGGGATTATTCCACTATGGCAGCGCGATAAGGTATTCAACGTGCTCTTCGATGTTGCACGGGGCACGAATCCCAAAATCCACCTTGGAGGTATCGTGCTAAGTGCTACAGAGGCGTTCTTGAATCCAAGAGAGGTGCAACAGGCTGTTGAAGAACATGAGCTTTGGGTTCCTGACAGTGCGATCTTCAATACGGATGATGGCTCGGTCGATTTGCTCCTTGATGATCTGCACTATATCTCCTCGCCAAACAATTTCACCGATGAGCGTATTCGCAGGATCCTCCGTGAAGGGAAGCATGCGTTGTCAGGCTTACAAACGCCGTCGAGAGAACCCAGACCAGCGTATATACAGCCGAAGGAATTTTACGTCGGGTCGACGCGATTATCAGTTGGTCCGTATATGGCGATTATTGATCCCATTGCGATCGTGGATGGTAAACCGAACGATGATCTCATCCACCTCGCGGCGCGTGTCATGCACGGTGTGCGAACGACAGGAAAGGATGTACCTCGCCAGCTAGAGTTGTATAACAAGGGTGATAGTCCCATTGCGACCGATAAGATTCGTGTTCGCATCCGTTTCGCTCATGCCGATCCCCAGACAAAAGATGTTGCACGCAAAGTAATTAATAAACGCACCTTGGAGAGGGGTGTGAGCTTCGATGACCTTGCAGATTTCCAGCACAACGGAGCGTCATTCTTCGCGCTCATGAAAATGCTCAGTTCACATATGAGACCAGATCATGCATACGGCATGCTTGTCGGTGGCGGTCGTGCTGCATACTTACAGTGGCAGTACGATCAGACGTTGCAAGACAGCAACACGACCGATGTAGTTACACCGGCATTCATGGCTGAAGAGAACACTCTCCAGGAAGATGCAATTCCGCCTCCAGCCCGCGAACTTGCGAACAGTATTCTGCGCAATGTCGGTGGGGAACAAAGTCTTGGAAAGCTGATGGCTACCTATGCATTTCCGCCGCCACGAATCATGCATCAACTGCTGCACCAAGGCGTTGGAATTTTTATGGCACATGACCTGAAAAGAAGGTCTGACGCGTACGCCCCGAACAAGGATTCCCACGGAAAACAGAATGAACTTGTGTTCGGCGGTTCGCGCTATGAGGAGTTTCGATCACTCGAAGATGGAGGCGCGCAGCTCTATGTGGTTATGCATGACGAGGTCGATGAGCTGGACAATGACAAAGTGGTTCCGGCCCACGTTCGCAAGTTCCATCGTGGTCTCTTCACGCGCCCGCATGATATTGAGCGAATGGAAAAGCTCGACACGATCGGTGCATTTTTCGGAGGAAATGCGTTCTGCGAATTGGGTCCCGATTTGGACAAATTCATGGGCAAGATGAAGAGCCTTCTCGGTGAGCGTTTTGGCGTCACCCACGGACGCGGTCCTGGCGTCATGTTGGACGCCGATCGAGCCGCTGAAAAACACGGCGTTTTCCGCATTGGTGTTGGTATTGATGCGCGATTGAAGCGCCAAAAGATGAATCCGCGACCCGAGGCAATGGTGATCTTCGATGACAATGATCGCTTGCCTCGCCAACGCCTCATGGACGATTTATCAACATTTAAGATTTTCAATATTGGCGGAGCAGGAACGTTCGAAGAAGCCGCTATCACGATCTGTTCACAGAAGCTTTCAAAGAATATTCCTGCGCCACTCATCTTCATCGATCCACTATGCTTCACGCAGGACGAATCGCACCTATGGTCACAACTGAAAGGGCAAATCGAGACGCTGTCGCATGAATATTCTCTGCCTGGAGATGGAGACGAGGTAAAAAGAGTGAGATTATTGGCCGACTATATTCCAAAAACAGTTCACCTCGTTCGATCCTACGATGATGCATTTGAGATTCTGCGAAAGTACATCGCCGATCCGTTGGCATACTTCAGGGAAATTGGCATCCCCGCAAAGGATCTGCAACTTGCCTTCCTGAGCGCAGAGAAGAATTTCGAAGCGACCGGCTTCCCATGGCCAGAGTTCGTCCCGAAGAATGCACCCGATATCTTGGCTAAAGAGGAGGCAACGCGCTCTTCTTGATTCTTCATCCTGATTCCGTATCATAGACGCGGGCTTCTCCCCAGATCTTGCCCAGTTTTATCCGTATG
>CAZBSN010000116.1:0-3449 GCA_964494435.1 uncultured Candidatus Peribacteria bacterium
TGGCCGTTCGTGAGGCGAACGCGGGCGATTTTGCGGAGAGCGGAGTTCGGTTTCTTCGGCGTCATCGTCGTGACTTTCAAGCACACGCCGCGCTTAAAGGGACAGCCCTTTGGGAGCGGAACCGGACGCATATGAAGCGCGTTCCAGGTGTACTGCAGCGCAGGAGATTTGCTCTTGGAGCGACTTTGCTTGCGCGGCCGGCGGATGAGCTGATTGATAGTAGGCATTGAAGCCGGGGGATGGTAATGGAAGGGTGAGCTGTAGTAAAGCGAATAAACGGGTTTGAATGCTTACTTTCCTTTTGCTTCGTTCTCAATCTTGAAGCGATCGCGGTAGACCTCGCCAGTCGGGATAAGGCGTCCGATAATGACGTTTTCCTTGAGACCCTTGAGGAGATCGACGCGGCGTGTCGTTGCAGCATCGACGAGGACGCGGATCGTTTCCTGGAAGGAGGCGCCGGAGAGCCAGGACTCGGTTGCGAGAGCTGCGCGGGTGATGCCGAGGAGAAGCTGCTCGTAGGTTGCAGGCTTGAACTTCTTCGACTTCTTTGCGCGCCGCTCGTTCTCGTAATCAACTTCGCCCTTGTCGATGATTTCGCCCGGCAAGTATTCCGTGTCGCCTGCGTCGGTGACGCGGACTTTGCTGAACATTTTGCGGACAATGATCTCGAGGTGCTTGTCGTTGATCGTCTGACCTTGCGATGCGTAGATGTGCTGCACTTCCTGAATGACGTAGTGTTGCACGGCGTAGACGCCTTTCTTTTCGAGAAGATCTTGGAGGTTGAAGTGGCCCATGTTGATCGGATCACCAACGTGGATCTTTGCTCCGGTCTTCATGAGGATCGATTCGCGGCCGCCGAACGCGTACTCCTTTTCGAGGAGTCCCACATGGCGAACCTTGATGACGCCGTCGACGATGTCCGTGACCTTGCCGGCGTAATCGGAGCGGAGGACGGACTTGTCATACTTCGACTTGGCCATCACCGTGCGCTCTTCGACTTTGTCGCCCTTGTTGATGATGACTTCGAAGCCTGGTTGCAAGTGGTAGAAGTCTTCGCCAGACTCCTCTTCGTTGACCGTCACGGTCGTCTTGCCGCCTTGGTGGCTGACTTTGACGATGCCCGTAAGGTCGGAGAGTTGAGCCGATGTGCGTGGGTTGCGTGCTTCGAAGAGTTCTTCGACGCGTGTGAGACCTTGCGTGATGTCAGCGCCTTCGGCGACGCCTCCCATGTGGAATGTGCGCATGGTGAGCTGCGTACCAGGTTCACCGATGGACTGCGCGGCGATGATGCCGACCGGCGTTCCGATCTTGACCGTGCGATTGTTGCCGAGGTCGCGGCCGTAACACTTCACACAGATGCCCTGGCGCGTCTTGCACGTCATGACGGAGCGGACGTTGATTTCAGGAATCTTGTGCGATTCGATGATCTCCACGAGATTGATATCGATTTCTGTGTCGCGCTTGGCGATGAGCTTGCCGTCGACCTTGAGATCGTCGGCGAGCGTGCGGCCGAAGATGCGGACGTCGAATTTCTCGCCGATCTTGTCGCTGTCGTCGCGGGTGATGAGGTGAGCGCGATCCGTGCCGCAGTCTTCCTCGCGGATGACGGTGTCCTGCACGGCGTCGACCAAGCGGCGCGTGAGGTAACCGGCTTCTGCAGTCTTGAGAGCTGTGTCGGACTTGCCTTTGCGTCCACCGTGTGTGGCGATGAAGAATTCAAGAACGGAGAATCCTTGCTTGAGGTTGGATTTAATCGGGAGCTCGATCGTGCGTCCGGATGGATTGGCCACGAGTCCCTTCATGGCGCCGAGCTGAGCAACTTGGCCCCAGTTACCACGGGCGCCGGAGTCGATGACGTACGTGATGTCGTTCTCTGGGACCTTGAGGAATTCCTGCACCATGAATTGCGAGACTTTGTTCTTCGTTTCGCTCCACACGTGGATGGCGTGCGAGTAGCGTTCGTCTGCGGTGATGAATCCGTTCCAGAAGAAGTTGTTGATCTGCTTCACTTTCTCGTTCGCGGCTTCAACCAAGACGTCGTACTCCTTCGGCACCAAGATGTCCGAGGCGGCGATCGAGACGCCGGAGAGCGTTGCGTACTTGAAGCCGATGTCCTTGATGCGGTCGGCGAAGTTCACCGTTTCGTCTTCGGCGTGAAGTTCGAGACACTGCGCAAGAAGCTTCGAGAGCTCTTTCTTCGTCATGGCCTTTTTCAAGTGGCCAAGACCCTTCGGCATGATGTCCTCGAAGTGCATGCGTCCGACGGATGTGTCGAGGATTTCCGTTTCGCCGGAATCATCGGTCTTTGGAACGCGCACTTTGACCTTGGCCTGGAGATCGATGAGTTCGTGGTTGTGAGCGAGGAACGCTTCGTCTGGAGACGCGAAGATCATTCCCTCTCCTTTCTTTCCATCGTGAACCTGCGTGAGGTAGTAGCAACCGAGCACCATGTCTTGGACCGGGTTGATGATTGGTTCACCAGCGGACGGCTTCAAGACGTTGCGGTTCGAAGCCATGAGCGTGCGCGCTTCATTCTGTGCATTCTCGGAGAGCGGCACGTGAACGGCCATTTGGTCTCCGTCGAAGTCGGCGTTGAAGGCCGTACATGCGAGCGGGTGGAGCTGGATGGCGAGACCTTCGATCAAGGTCGGCATGAACGCTTGGATACCGAGACGGTGAAGCGTCGGAGCGCGGTTCAGGAGGACGTACTTGTTCTTGATGACTTCTTCGAGGATGTCCCACACTTCCTTAGCGCCGTCCTGGATCAAACGTTCCGCAGCTTTCACGTTGTGCGCAAGTTCGCGGCGGATGATCGTACCGATGACGAATGGCTTAAAGAGTTTCATCGCCATTTCCTTCGGAAGACCACACTGGTTAAGCTTGAGATGAGGACCGGCAACGATGACGGAGCGTCCGGAGTAGTCGACGCGCTTACCGAGAAGGTTCTGGCGGAAGCGTCCTTGCTTGCCCTTCAACATGTCGGAGAGCGAGCGGAGTTTGCGGCGATCCCCTGCCGTGAAGAGCGTCTTGCCTCCGCGAGCGGAGTTGTTCAGCAATGTGTCGACGGCTTCCTGCAACATGCGCTTTTCGTTGCGGTTGATGACTTCGGGAGCACCAATCGACATAAGCTTCTTCAAGCGTGAGTTGCGGTTGATGACGCGGCGGTACAAATCGTTCAGGTCGGATGCGGCAAAGCGGCCACCGTCGAGCTGCACCATCGGACGCAAATCCGGAGGAAGCACGGGGAGGCGCGTCGGGATCATCCACGAGGCGTCGATGCCGGCCTTGAGGAGCGAGTTCACGAACTTGAGGCGCTTCATGACCTTCTTCAGTTTCTGACCGGAGGACTTTTCGCGTTCCTTCTGAAGAGCTTCTGCAAGCTCGGCGAGGTCCTGGCCCTGGATCACTTCCTTGAGCGATTCCGCTCCTGTTCCTGCGCGGAACACGTG
>CAZBSN010000117.1:0-3424 GCA_964494435.1 uncultured Candidatus Peribacteria bacterium
AAAAAATGTGTTCACGAATAATGATTGTGTTCAATTCCAATGCCTGAATACGCTATTTGATCAGGTTTATTGGCTGTTTGGAAAGGATAATCGACATATTGATGTCTGCTGGATTCAGAGGAGACTATCCTTATGGGTATCGACGAATTGTTCGGTGAATTTACTCCTGATGCGTCACTAGGTACTAAAGAACTGCCTAAGCCGTGCGCTGGCTGTCCGATTGTTTGTGATTGTGTCCGCCGCGACATTCAAAAAAGAGGGCTTATTCCAAGACTCAATGCCGCTGCTAATGGAGAGTCAGGTGAAACTCTTCAAGCTGCACTACATGGAGTCCCTGAACACATTGCCGAAAGCACTCGTTGGTTGGATCTTTCTGCTGCAGCGTGTTTCGATTTAGAAAATCAACAACCAGTTCGTGATGCAGTAAATCTAGTAATGAGTCGTTCTCATCACTTAGCAGCGATTGGATAAGCTACCGTTGTCGCTCCGCTGCAGTGATGACGTTTTGCAATAAGCACGCAACTGTGAGTGGTCCAATACCACCTGGGACTGGTGTGATCGCTGATGCTTTCTGTGAGACGGCTTCGAAATCCACATCGCCTAAGAGTTTGTCACCTTGCTTCGTCGTTCCAATGTCGATGACAACGACGCCGTCCTTCACCATATCAGCAGTCACAAGTCCTGGCTTTCCAACGGCGCTGACCAGGATATCGGCTCGCTTTGTGTGCGATGCCAAGTCTTTCGTCTTCGCGTGGCAGACTGTGACCGTCGCGAGACGATTGAGGAGCATGAGAGCGATCGGCTTTCCGACGATGTTGCTGTGGCCGATGATCACTACTTCTTTTCCTTCGACGTCGATCTTCTCTGTCTCAAGCAAATGAATAACGCCACGTGCTGTTGCAGGCACGAGGTGTTCGAACTCCGTTGAGAGCGCCAGTTTACCGAGGTTGTAGGCCGTGAGGCCATCAACATCCTTCTTCGGATCCATTGCCTTTGCGAGTTCCGGGAATCGCTTCCAGACCTTATCGGGCAATGGAAGCTGAATGAGGTACCCCGTGACTGCAGGATCGTCATTTAACTCATGAATCGTCGTGAGCATTTCATCGAACGTCACGCTGTCTTTTAGTTGAACGTGCCTCTTTCCCATGCCAATTGCATCGCATGCGGCAAGTTTGCGTCCGACGTAGATATCACTCGCGGGATCATTGCCGACCTGCACAATCGCAAGCGTCGGCGAAAGTTTGTTTACGCTTGGCTTTAAGGATGCAAGGATAGCGTTCGCGATTGGCTCGCCTTTGAGAATACGTGCTGGCATTGGATGCAGTGTAGCGGAAAAGAAAGGATTTCGAGGAACTCAAAGATATCAAGGATTTCAAAGAAACAGACATCCTTGTTTTCCTTGATATCGTTGAAATCCTTGACGTCCTACTTCGCGAGGAACTTATCACACGCATCAGCCAATTGTTTTGCAGTAACTCCAATATCTCCACTCGAATCTATGAAAATCACGCTTGGATGACTTTGCACGTATCGGTCGTAGAGTGCATGCACACGCTTCTGCAGTGAATCTGTTTCGAGGATCTCTTTCTCCTTTCGTGCGCCCAGTCGCTTCTGGCAGACCTCAAACGGAGGAAGAAGAACGAAGAGAAGATCAGGTTGAATGAAATTCTTGTTGAGATCATGGAGCCAACTTGGATCGAGACCGAGTGCTTCACCGTAAATAAGTGTGGACGGTGCGTAGCGATCAGACAGAACGACCTGCCCTTTAGAGAGCGCAGGCTCAACCACATTTTCAACGTGCCACGCGCGATCAGCGGAGAACAGCATCTGCAATGCGTTCGAGGGAAGTGTCCCTCCACGAAGTTGTTGTCGTATAAATTGTCCGATTGGCCCGCTCGTTGGCTCGGCTGTTTGAAGCAGCTGATGGTTCTTCTTTAAATGCTCGCCAAGTAACTTGGCGTGAGTGGTTGTACCGCTGCCGTCTGGTCCTTCAAGGACGATGAATGTGCCGGAAGACATGGTATGATCGTAGCAGAAATTGTGTCATTGCATGCGTTCTCTCCTCATTTGTTCGGCCATTCTCATGTTCGTCGCTTGTACGGGCGCCATTCCAACAGAGCGTGAA
Source organism: uncultured Candidatus Peribacteria bacterium (assembly GCA_964494435.1). Classification (GTDB taxonomy): domain Bacteria; phylum Patescibacteriota; class Gracilibacteria; order Peribacterales; family Peribacteraceae; genus DALYDP01. Next base: position 2,126 of record CAZBSN010000117.1, read on the forward strand.
GGGTGGACGACGTATCACGATGATCGCTTTGGATTTTCCTTTCAACTTCCTAACTTCGCATATAGTGCTCCGAATGCTGAGACTCAGCACCCGTTTATAGTTACTCAGACTTCCAATGGGGTGTCATATGGCTTGAGTGAAAAGAAATCTTCGATGCGGTTGCCGATTTTTATTCGGGAAACCCCAACACGAGACGATGTGCTTTCGTTTGTTCGGTCCGTCGATTTTGTCTCCGACTCGTGCGAAATCGAGTACCAGGATTCCGATGGAGATGGTGTGTACACGGTAAAAGTTCCCTGGGAAAAGGACAAAAGTCTGGATAGCTGCTCTTGTTGTGTGAACGTCGAATACGACATCTATTACGATGCGCATGTTGGGAAGACTGCGATTATCTTTGGCGGCCAGGAGGAGTACTTCTATAAGGTTCAGGGAAACCACCTAGATACATACGATCAGGAAATTGTGGAAACGCTTAAGTTCGACCGTTAACTAAAAGAGGGCCGGCGAGGCTCCCTTTCGTTTGCTTTCTTAGAAGTCCATGCCTCCGCCCATCCCGCCACCTGGTGGCATAGCAGGTTCCTCTTTCTTCGGAATGTCAGTGACGGCAACTTCCAATGTAAGGAACATTGCGGCGACCGAGACGGCGTTCTCCAATGCGGAGCGCGTCACCTTCTTTGGGTCGATGACCATATCCTTCACGAGGTCGGTGTATTCACCCGTGAGTGCGTTGTAGCCGAAGCTGTCTTTGCCTTCTTTGATCTTCGACACGACGACGTCGCCTGCGACGCCCGCGTTCTCGGCGATGTTCTTTGCCGGAGCAGTGAGTGAGTTCATGACGATGGAAATACCAACCTGCTCATCCTTGTTCTTCGTGGTCTTGAGAAGCTTCTCCAACGAATCGAGCGAGCGAATGTACGCCGTGCCTCCTCCTGGGACGATTCCTTCTTCGGCTGCTGCGCGCGTTGCGGAGAGCGCGTCTTCGACGCGGTGCTGCTTTTCCTTCTGTTCGACTTCCGTTGCTGCACCGACCTTGATGACGGCCACGCCACCAGTCAGCTTCGCGAGTCTCTCTTGGAGCTTCTCGCGGTCGAAGTCGCTCTTTGTAACGTCAATCTGTGCTTTGATCTCGTTCACGCGCGCAAGGATCTCCTTCTTGTCGCCGTCGCCGCCGACGATGAGCGTCGTGTCCTTTGTTGAGACGACTCTGCGAGCTTGGCCAAGATCTTCGAGCTTTGCGTTCTCTAGTTTCAAACCAACTTCCTCGCTGATGACGCGTCCACCCGTGAGAGCGGCGATGTC
>CAZBSN010000118.1:0-3335 GCA_964494435.1 uncultured Candidatus Peribacteria bacterium
CGCGTTCCGTGAGCATCTTCAGACGACCGCTGGAACGAGTGTGGAGTACGTCAGTCTTCTGCGACCATGGAGCGAACTCCGGATCGTCAAAGAGTTCATCCGCTTCCCCCAGGCACTTCCTCTCTTCACGAGCTGCAACAAGAACTGGAAACAAGGCTCAAAGGAGAGCGAACGACTCTGGTGTGGAGCATGTCCCAAGTGCGCCTTCACAGGACTTCTCCTCGCGTCATTCCTCCCCAGGAAACAAGTTGTGCAGATTCAGGGTGGCGATGTCCTCGCCGATCCGAAGCTCCTTCCGCTCTACGAAGAATTGCTTGGTCTCAGCGGACATAAACCGTTTGAGTGCGTGGGAACGCCGAGCGAAACGACCGCCGCATTCCACCTTGTACATGAGAAGAAGGACTACGAAGACACGCCTGCAATGAAGCGATTCCTCGAATCACCACTTGCAAAGAATGGCGCATCAGCAGCGAAAGAAGCGATGACGTCATCGAATGAGCATTGCCTCCCGAAACCACTTCTCTCCGTGCTCCCTGCATGAGAATCCATGAGCTTGCCGGCAAGACGGTCTTAGTCCTCGGTTACCGCAAGGAGGGCAAGGCGACTGTGGCAGCGATCGAACAATTCGCTCCGAGTGCGGAAATCACTATTGCAGATAAGAACGCCGAGATTGAAAAAGATACAGATCATTGGTGGCAACTTGGAGAGGGATGGCTCGAAAACTTCAAGAAGTTCGACGTGATCATCAAGTCTCCCGGCATTCCCCCATCAGAACTTCCTTCTGGCCAATGGCCACTCACATCCGCAGTGCAGCTATTCCTCAACACACTCGCAGGAAGCGGAGCGATTGTTATTGGCGTCACGGGCAGCAAGGGCAAGAGCACCACGAGTTCACTCATCGCAGCGATCCTCAAAGAAGCTGGGAAAGACGTACATCTCGTCGGCAATATCGGCGACCCGTCGATCGCACACATCGCTCAGGCAAAGAAAGGGACGATCTTCGTCCACGAACTCAGCAGCTACATGCTCATGGATCTCACCGCGAGCCCGCACATCGCCGTCATCACGAGCTTCTTCCCGGAGCACCTCGACTATCACGGGACCGTTGAGGATTACCTCGAGGCGAAGAAGCATGTGAGCCGTTTTCAGACGAAGGATGATGCGACGTACTTCAATGCCGATTCACCCGGTGCCACATCAATCGCGAAGGAAGGCAACGGACGAAAGATTCCCGTCAGTGCCGATGATTGCCCCATCGAGCTTTCAGAGACGAAACTCATCGGCGAACATAACCGCGAAAATATCGCGTTGGCGTGGAAAGTCTGTGAAGACCTCGGTGTGCGGAAAGATGTCGTGCTGGCAGCATTGAAGAAGTTTCAGCCGCTCCCCCATCGTCTCCAGAACCTCGGCATGGTCGACGGCATCGGATGGATCGATGATGCAATCTCGACAACCCCGGAGTCAGCGATCGCCGCGCTCGACGCACTCGGAGACGCTGTGCAGACGATCATCCTCGGTGGCCAAGACCGTGGGAATGATTTCACCGAACTTGCCGCTCGGTTAAAGGACTCGAACGTGAAGACCGTGCTGCTCTTTCCTGGAAGTGGACCACGTATCCGCAAAGCTATTGAACAAGCGAACACATCCATCAATCTCATCGACGCTGCATCGATGGACGAAGCGGTCTCCGCCGCGAAGGAGAAGACCTCAAAAGGCGGTCTCGTTCTGCTTTCAACAGCATCGCCAAGTTACGGAATGTTTAAGAATTTTGAAGAAAAGGGTGCGAAGTTTCAGGCTTGCGTACGCGGATAACCGGTTCCACGGACACGCAAATTATGCTATAATAATCTGATGCGTTCGATCCTCCAGTATCCCCGGCTCGTCACGCTCGGCATCTGCATGGGGGCGGCCTATGTTCTCTATCAAATCGGCATGTTCCAGTGGCTCGACGGGCGCCTCGACGGCTACGGCTATCCGGCGATCTTCGCTGCAGGACTTCTCTTCAGTTACGGATTTACGACGCCATTTGCGATCGCTGCATTCGTCGAAATGGCGCACGAAGTGAACCCCTTCATCGCGGCGCCGATCGCGGGTGTGGGAGCGTTCATTTCTGACTTGGTGATCTTCGAACTTCTGCGCGTCAGCTTCTTTGGTGACGAACTTGCACGATTGCAGAAGACAAGCATCGTCGAGCGGATTCATCGCGTACTGCATCATGAGAGCACGCCAGAGCGTCTCAGACGGTACATGCTCTGGGCGACTGCAGCTGTCGTCATCGCCTCTCCCCTCCCCGATGAACTTGGAGTCGCTCTTTTGAGCGGCACGACGAAAATGAGCGAGCGAGCATTCAGCATCATCTGCTTCACGATGAATACGATTGGCATCCTGATCGTTCTTCTTTTGGCGCGCGCCGTTCAGGCTTGATCCGGCTTCGCTGCGCTACGCCGCGATCCCAGTCCCATCGCCCACTTTCACTTTCGCAGGGCGAAGGACTTTATTATGCAAGGCGTATCCGTCTTCCAGCATTTCTGTGACGACTCCTTCCTCACCCGGTCCGGTCATGAGGACTTCTTCGGTTTTCGGATCAGCTTTCGCGCCCACCGAATCAAATCGCGATAATCCCATGTCTCTCAATCGATCCATTAAATCTTTTTCGGTCGCGAGCATCCCTTTCACCCATTCGTTTCCCTTGAGGTCTTCTGGAACATGCTTCATGGCACGCTGAAACGAATCCAAAATGGGAAGAATGGAGAGCATGAACTTCTCATTCGCAAACACACGAAGATCGTTCGCCTCGCGTTCCAGACGCTGCTTCGCATTTTGCAGATCTGCCTGTGCACGCCCGGCAATGTCTTTGAGGCGTGCGACTTCAGCTGTCGCGGCTTCCAGTTGAGCACGAAGCGTTGCAGTGTCATCTGAGGCGTCTGCCGGCGGGATGGGCTTCGTATCGGCCATGATCATTCGAGAGCGACGCAGGGAACCTCTGGATCAGCGATGCAATTCTCAGCCGGCGGCTTGCCCCGCCATGGACACGTTTGCGAGTAGAGACACGCATCATCCGACATTGCCTCCCACTCGCTTTCGAGCGTCGCCTGATCGGCAGTTGTGGTGAGAAGAATTTTATCGCCGTCGACAAAGTCGTAATCGAGGAACATCGGCCGCTCCTGACCGTTCACGATCATCCTCCACGAATTGTCCGAACATTCCATGTCGCGAATAATCGGCGGCGTGTAGATGAGACAGTTGGCGGTGAAGCCAACGTGAATCGAATCGAAGAAATCCTGGAGCGTGAGACCGGGCTTATGCCGATGAATGACGTGCCCAATGCCGTCGTG
>CAZBSN010000119.1:0-3310 GCA_964494435.1 uncultured Candidatus Peribacteria bacterium
AACATAAGGTGATCATCGCCGCTGTGTTCGATTTGCGCTTCCCATGACGCAATCTTCGCGGGACTCGTGAATTCTCGAGAAGTGATGAGCTCTTTTGTGAGTCCGATAGTCGGATTCGCATATGTATCGATCCATGCGCTCTCTTGCACTCGAGCGATTCCCGCGCCATCGCCCGGTCGCGCCCGTTCGATCGACGTCGGACGGTCGATCTCGCATCCGTACGATCGCATCACATTCGCACATGTGTCTGTAATTGCGATTGTACATTCGCCGGCAGCGTTCCTGGTGGGTATCGCGTTCAGTGGTGTGATTTCAAGGTGTTCACAGCGCAACAAACTCCGAGTCGCGAGGCGAAACGCGAGGCGAAGGCGATCAAAGATCGGCTTGTTTCCTCGGTATGCATCGAAGAACGCATCGGGAGATCCTTGATGATAGAGATCGCAAAAATTGCGACCCGGAATGAATGGTTGTCCGGTCAGACAAGGGACACCGTCATCCGCCAACGCAAGACTGCCCTGCGGAATGATTTGCAGCGCAGCATTCTCGAAGGTGCCGTTCGGCAGAGGAAGTTTGATGGAAGCGGCCGTGCAATGCTCGGCGAGTCGTTGCGTGTCCGCGATGTACCGCGTGAGCATCGCCACGATGTGATGAGGGTCCACCGTTCGTTGAAGATATGCATACCATTTGAGGACATGTGTATGGTCATCATCGACGAAGACCTGTGAATCCGCACCGTCGCCAATCGGTCTGTACGTACCGGGAATATCACCGCGGAAGGGAATAGTGTGAATCACACCCATGCTTGCATTCTATCCTTTTCTCCTGTGGGACAAGCGGCTGAAAGCGCTCGGAGGCTTGGGAAAGAAGTAACAGCCAGAGTTTATCCTGAGCAATGACGAAGGCTGGCTGCGGGACAAAAGGTACAAAAAAATCCCCCGACTCTCCGGGGGATTTTTCGTCGAATGCGAATGCGATTACTTCCGTGGATGCGCGAGCACCGTGCGCGAGAGATTCACACCAAAGACGAATGCGAATGCCATGAACACGTGTGCAACAACTTGATTGCCAACGGCAGCGACGAGCGGAAGTGCAAAGAACAACATTCCGAGGACCATTGCCGAGACGAGCATCACGGCCCAACCGATGATCATCACCACGAGACAGTTGCCGACGATCTTCGCCCAGTAACCCGTTGTGCGGCTGTAGCTCGCCGAAACGCTCTCCATGACGCCCTTCTTTTCCGTGAGGAGAATGTACGAAGAAGCGATGAAGCGGGGGCCAAGGATGATTGCCGGAATGATGCCAATGAACGGGATCCATATGAACGACCGCAGGAATGCCCACACAGATACGCCGAGGAGCGGCAACACAACCTGCGGCAGGCGCGACACGATGGCCTGCGCATCTTTTCCTTCAACTGCGAGAAGTATGAAGTATGCTTGAGAGAGAATGAATACAAGAATGCTCACGAGGAGAGAGACACCGAGCGCTGGGAGCATTTTCTTGACTGCCATCATGACTTGGCCGCGCATCTCTTCTTGCGTACCCTCGTCATCCATCGAATTCATCAGCGCTTCCAATTCAACCAGCGCAGTTTCATCACCTTGTTGTACGCGCATCGATAATTCCTGCATTTCCTGGGCACGCATGCCCAATTGATCGACTGCCGTCATTGCTTGAATACCGAACATAACTTGAGAAACTCCAATGACGACGCCGAAGACGGCAGCGCCAATGAGAATCGTTTGCCAGTGCGCGACAGAGTACTGGTAACTCTGCGTGAGAAGGTTGCCGAGCAGTGTCGGACCGGATTGAGAGGATGCAGCCATAGAGAAGAATGGGGGGAATTGGCAACAAGGCTACTCTGATCCATTCATCAAGAGCAATGGACCTCAGCAGCGCACCCATCCATTTCCCACTTTTTTCGTCGCTCCTGCAAGTTCAAGCAGCGTGAGGTGCGCACCAATTTCTCCGGCTGTTCTTCCGCTCTGCTCCACAAGATCGTCCATCGAGAGCGGTTGTGATGCGAGGAGTGTGTAGATCGCCGCTTCATCTGCAGAGACGGGCGTATATGTCCGCGTCGGCGGACGATAGGCGTCCATGCCAATGGCGCGAAAGACGTCGTCCGGCGTGCGCAGCAATAACGCCTGACCTTCGGCGATGAGTCTGTGATTTCCTTCCATGTTCTCGTCGAAGAGCGTTCCCGGAAACGCGAACACCTCGCGATTTTCTTCGAGCGCGAAACGCGCAGTGATGAGCGCACCGCTGTCACGCGGAGCCTCGATGACGATCGTCCCAAGGCTGAGTCCCGCAATGATGCGATTACGCGCGGGGTACGTGTACGTGTCTGACGGCGCATCCAGCGGATACTCACTGAGAAGTAATCCTCCATTCTTCACAATCTCATCTGCAAGATGTTCATGTTCCCGCGGAGTGATGAGGCCAAGCCCGCTTCCAAACACGGCAACGGTGTGGCCGCCAAGATTAAGCGTCGATCGTGCAACAACGGCGTCGATGCCGAACGCGAGGCCGCTCACGGTTGTCATCTGTGCTTGGACGAGCGGCGGCACGATCCATTCCGTGAGCCGCTTGCCGTAGTCACTCATGAGCCTCGTGCCGACGATCGCAATACACTGTTGATCGAGAAGTGACAGATCACCACGATACGAGAGGCAAATTGGCGGATCGGCACTTTCGCGAAGCAGTCGTGGATACTGATCGTCTTCGATGGAAACAAGTTCCGCGCCGCATTGTTCCAGTCGCGCATGCTCCTTCGCTGCATCGAATTCTTTGATACGCGCCATCGTCTTCTGTGCCGTCGAATCGCGCATGCCCATCACTCGAAAAAGCTCAGCGGACGGTCGCTCAAATGCATGATCCACAGAGCCGCACAACGCGATGAGCGCGTCATAGCGCTTCTTGTTGAGGATATTGAGCCACCAGACGAGAAGAAGTGTTTCGGGTCGCACAAACCCATGCTAGAAGGTTTTGGAACACTCCGGAGAAGATGGTTTCAAAGCACTTGCCCAATGAACGTGTTCGCCCCACAATAGGGCCCCGTTTGACGTTCTTTCCTGTCGTAGAACACCAGTACGCCGACGTAGCTCAGCTGGTAGAGCATAGGTATCGTAAACCTAGGGTCACCGGTTCAAATCCGGTCGGCGGCTCCATCCGTCTTCGCCCCGTTGGGGCTTCGCCGAGATGGGTTCGGGAATACAGCTTTAAGATATAAAGCGGAAGCGGAATTCGAAAGATATCTTACATCCCATTCCGGCCGTGCATTCATGAAAAAGCATTTTTAATTTTACTG
>CAZBSN010000120.1:0-3187 GCA_964494435.1 uncultured Candidatus Peribacteria bacterium
TTCCAACTGCAGTTCCTGCGGCGGGCGGTCGGCGGAGATGATGACTTGCTTATGCTCCTCATAGAGCGCGTTGAACGTGTGGAAGAATTCTTCCTGCGTGCGCTCTTTGTTCGCGAGGAACTGAACGTCATCGATGATGAGCACGTCTACAAGTCGGTAGCGGCGACGGAACTGTTCCATTTTCTGCTGCTGGATTGCTTCGATCACTTGGTTCGTGAAATCTTCCGTCGTTGTGTAGACGATGCTCGCCCTTGGCATTTGCTTCAGGATCGCATTGCCCGTTGCTTGCAGAAGGTGCGTCTTGCCGAGTCCCACGCCACCGTAGAGGAAGAGCGGATTGTATTTCCCTCCGGGCGTCGTCGCGACGGCCTGACATGCTGCGTATGCCAAACGGTTGCTGGAACCGACGACGAAATTTTCGAGCTGATACCGTGGGTTGAGAATTTTGCTCACGATCCCTTCCGCCAGTTTCACTTCCTGGCGACCCGGCATCTTGCGACGCTTGGGCTCCGGGAACGCTTCGAGTAAATCGTACGTGCGTGTGCGATCATCTTTCAGACTGCCATCGACCTTGTACACGACGGACGTCAGCGATGGATCGGTCTCCTGTGCCGCTTGCAGCGTGATGGCGCGATAGTGTTCAAGGTGCCAGTTGAGGGACATCGGGAGCGGCAAGCCCACAATGAGTGTCCCCTGTTCAATGCCAAGAACTGCTGTGTCCTTGAACCACGTGATGAACTGGCTCCGCGGAACCTTCTGCTCAAGCGAGCGAAGAATGATCAGCCAGTGCTCCTTCAGAGTCGCCGCGGACGCGGCAACGCTAGGAGGCAAAGAGACGGATGACGTCATAGAAGGTGACAAGGACAATGACGATGAGGAGGAACACGAATCCGATCGCGTTCGTAATTGCTTCGACACGACGATTGCCCGGACGAACGACGAGCTCGCTCAAGACGAAGAGCAACCGACCGCCATCGAGCGCCGGGAACGGAAGAACGTTCAAGACAGCCAAGCTAAGGCTGAGCAGCGCGACGAGGCGAAGGTACACGCCAAAGCCCGCCTGAACGGAGCTGTAGGTCATCTGTGCGATGCCCACGATGCCCGTGACGCCTTGCGGCACGGTGCCTTGGCTCGCGAGCGATCCGAAGAGATTCACGATCCCAATAATGCTCTGCACCGTGACCATGCGGACTTCGCGCAATGCCAACAGGACGGCCGCACCAAATCCGCGTGCTGGCGACGATACGTTGAACTTCATCGTATTAAGATGCACGCCTGTTTTGCCGTCCTGGACGCTCACAGTGTGGGTCGTGGGCTCCGCTGCAGGATCTGTCAGAGGACGAACGAGATATGTGACGCGGTTCTTTCCTTCTTGTGCAGCCACTACATCATCGGCCGTATGAATGGCAATGTCGTTCACTTGAAGCAGGACGCTGCCAATGGGTACACCCGCATCCTTCGCTCCCCCGCCTGCAAGCACATCAACGATGACTGCAGCATCGTCATAGGTCACCTCCCCACGATCGCGGGCTGCCCTCATTTCTTCTTCCGTGAAGTACGACGGAACCCATTGGCCAAGCCAGAACCCGCCGAGGAAAATCACGAATGCAACGAGGAAGTTCATAACGACGCCGGCAAGCAGAATGAGCGAACGACGGAAGATTGATGCTTTCGGGAAGCTTCCACGAGAATTCGCTTCGGAGCCGACCGCATTCTCGCCCTTCAGACGGACAAAGCCCCCGAATGGAATCCAGTTCAAGGTGAATTTCGTCCCCCATTTCTTGAAGAGCGTGAGTGCTCTTGGCGGCAAGCCAAAGCCAAATTCCTCCACTTCTACCCCCGCCCATCGCGCCACCATAAAGTGGCCCAGCTCATGCACAAGGATGAGCCCTGTAATGAGCAGAATGAATGCCACCGCGGAGAGAACGATAACCATGGGGAAACGCATCGTAGCGACCGTGTGGAAAATGAAAAAGTTTTCCACACACATTGAATTGCGATGGGAGTCGAGTACGTACGCGATAACATTTCGACAAGCGTGAGAGACATCGTCCCGTCTCCTCACCCAACCGCAAGCACGAGCGCATCTACACGTGTCACGCCTGCATCTCTGAGCGCACGAGCACACGCATCCATGGTCGCTCCGGTCGTCACGACGTCATCGACGAGCACCACTCGCTGAGGAATGCGACCACCTTTCCAGCGAAACACGTTCTGCATGACATTCAATCGCTCACTGTGACTGCGCCTTGCCTGTGCTCCCGTCGAACGGGATCGTAACAGAAGCTCTTCCACAGGCCAATTTCTTTGCATGCTGACGAAGAGCGACAAGTCCCTCGCTTGATTGAAGCCGCGGAAAAACTGACGACGCCAGTGCAGCGGCACTGGACACAGAATCGGCTCCGGCCATGAGGGAAGAAGGAGCGACGCGTCCGCAAGAACTCGTCCGAGCTCCGCGTCATACGCGCGCATCGAACGATACTTGTACCGCCTGATCGCTTCGCGCATGAGCGGCGATCCACCGTACGTCACCGCAGTCACTAACCGATCGATATGGCGCAGTTGTCTCTGCCCTCTCAATGCCTCCCCTTCCAGGCGCATTGCATGTCCTCTCAGTGCAGCCATCTCTTCTTCCGCAAGCCATGTGCCTCTGCTCCCACGGAGGGATTTCTTGGGAAACAGAAGGTCGAGGAGAAATTCACGCATGTCGCCATGTTCTCAAAAATAATCCTCACATGAGAGGCACCTCAGGGATCTTCAAAACACTCATGCAGATTTTTCTGCTGATAAAAGCCAGGAATCTCGTTCCACGCTCAACCCGAACAATCCCCGTAAGAGCGAAGGAATGGTGGGCAATACAAGATTCGAACTTGTGACCTCCACAATGTCAATGTGGCGCTCTAACCAACTGAGCTAATTGCCCGCGAGGACCCTGGATGATGTTAAAGATGTATTACCGAGCAAAGGGCTTTTCTTCTGCGCGTCGCGCAAGCGCTCCGCGGCCCAACTGAGCTAATTGCCCTTTTCCAAAGCCGACACACCATAGGGAATCGCAGTATCTAGGGCAAGATTTGACTGCTGATATTACTAGGAAATAACTCTCATTATTAGCAAGTACTGCCGACTGCTCCGAAGTGGGTTTTTCTGCTATACTTACAGGATTTATGCAAACACACACACCCCTCAA
>CAZBSN010000121.1:0-3176 GCA_964494435.1 uncultured Candidatus Peribacteria bacterium
GTTCTCATGGAGAAAGTCGCCGAAGCGAACGATGATCTCACGGATGCGTTCCTCGAAAATGGAGCTCTCACGGACGATCAACTCACCATTGGACTTCGCAAAGCGACGGTGGCCGGAAAAATCTACCCCGTCGTTTGTGGCTCCAGCTTGCAGAATATGGGCGTTCAGCTCGTGCTCAATGCCGTTGCTGCATATCTCCCATGTCCTCTCGATGTTCCGGCCATCAAGGCCACGGACGTCGACTCTGGCGAACCAGTCGAGCGCCATGCCAGCGATGATGAACCGCTCGCAGCACTCGCATTCAAGATCGCAACCGACCCGTTCGTCGGGCGTCTCACGTTCATCCGCGTCTACTCCGGCGTGCTCAAGACGGGCACGGCCGTGCTCAACCCTCGCACGGGTAACCGCGAGCGCATCGGACGCATCGTTCGTCTCCACGCAAACTCCCGCGAAGAAATTCCGGAGATCCGCGCTGGCGACATCGGCGCCGCGATCGGTTTGAAAGAAGCGCGCACGGGTGACACGCTCTGCGCCGACGATAAGCCGATCCAACTCGAATCGATTTCGTTCGCTGAGCCGGTCATCTCGATGGCGATTGAACCAAAGACGAAGGCCGACCAGGAAAAAATGGGCATCGCGCTCCAGAAGCTCGCTGAAGAAGATCCGACGTTCCGCACTTTCACGAACGATGAGACTGCCCAGACGATCATCGCGGGAATGGGTGAACTTCACTTGGAAATCATCGTCGATCGCATGCGCCGCGAATTTAAAGTGGAAACCACCTCCGGCAAGCCGCAGGTCGCGTATCGCGAAACGATCGGCCGCGAGATCGAAGGCGAACACAAGTACGCAAAGCAGACAGGTGGTCGCGGTCAGTACGGCCACGTCGTCTTCAAGCTCTATCCGCAGGAGCCGGGCAAGGGCTACGAGTTCGTAAACTCCGTGGTTGGTGGCCGCATCCCGCGTGAATTCATCACGCCGTGCGACAAGGGATTCCAGGAAGGCATGAGCCGCGGCATCCAAGCCGGATTCCCGGTGGTGGACGTCAAAGTCGATCTCTTGGACGGCTCGTACCACGACGTGGACTCGAACGAAATGGCCTTCAAATTGGCTGCTTCGATCGGTTTCCAGGATGCTGCGAAGAGGGCCGATCCGGTCATTCTTGAGCCAATCATGAAGGTCGAAGTCACGTGTCCGGAGGATTACCTCGGAGACGTGATGGGCGACCTCAACTCGCGCCGTGGACTCATCCTCGGTCAGACTGAACGCGGCACGGCCAAGGTCGTCGCAGCACAGGTTCCGCTCTCCGAAATGTTCGGGTACGCAACGGACCTTCGCTCAAAGACGCAGGGTCGCGCGAGCTACGCGATGGAACCCTCTCACTACGCCAAGGTTCCGCGCAACGTCGCAGACGAAATTATCACTGCACGCGCTGGCGTCGTTCCTTCTCGCTCCTAATCGCCCATGTTCGAGCAGGCATCCGCCGCGCTCATGAGCCTCGCAGACCGCATGTCGGTCGAGTGGTTCACGTTCGTCGGTTCCTTTATAGAGGAAGTCGTCGCACCGATCCCATCTCCGGTCGTCATGACGGTCGCGGGAAGCATTGCGTCGTCGCAAGGACATGCATTCACGTATCTCTTTGTTCTCTCCTTTATTGGCGCCGCGGGCAAAACAATCGGAGCATTGCTCGTGTACGGTGTTTCGTACTACCTCGGTGACATCTTCGTCCGCAAGTTCGGACGATTCTTCGGCGTGAGCATCGCGGATATTGAATCGCTCTCGAAACGGCTTGATGGGGGATGGAAAGATCTCTCAATTCTCACGTTCCTCCGTGCACTCCCCGTCATGTCGAGCGCAGTCGTGTCGATCGGATCGGGCATTCTGCGCGTTGGCTTCCTTACATACGTGATCGCGACATTCGTCGGAACGGTCATTCGCGACTTCTTTTATCTGTACGTTGGCTTCAGCGGCATCGTTGCCTACCGGGCGATGGTCGACGGTCTCGACAGCATCGAGGGGCTGGGCGAGATCCTGATTGGGCTCTGTGTCGTCATTTTCCTCGGGTGGTTGTACTGGAGACACCGCTCAACGAAGTGAGCGTACAATCGCAGCTATGAAATGGTTTGTCTTTCCATTGGCAACGCTTCTACTCGCCGGTTGCACGTCTGCGGATATCGACGTGAGTGCGGAGTTCGACGAACACGTTGACGACAGCGGAGAGATGATGGAATCGCAAGCGGGAGGCGCGAAGCCTGAGGAACTCTTCAAAGATCCAATGGTTGTTGCGACAGAGCGTGCGGCATTTCTCGAAGAACTCAAAGCCCTCGGTCGCACACGAGACAGGCGTTCGCTCTTCGAGAAACACATTGATGTCATCGGCGCGAATGGCGTGCTCGATTCTATCGAAACACTCTGGCCCAAGTGCCACGCCGAAGCGCACGATCTGGGAAAAGTGATTTTCGAGAAGGTCAAAAATGTGGGTCTGGGACTCAGAATTTGCGCAGACGGCTGTTACTCCGGGTGCATGCACGGCGTGCTCATGGAAGCGTTCACGGGACTCAGTGATCCAAACGATCCCGACGGACACATCGATCCTGCGAAGCTCGCAGCGCTCATGGATCAGATTTGTTACAACACAGAGTCGATGCAGTCGTCCTATTCAGAAGGGGACTGCGCGCACGGCATCGGTCACGCGCTCATGGTGCTTGCGGATTACGAGATCGCCGACAGCATGAAGTACTGTGATGAGTTCGACACGGACGCAATGCGCTACTACTGCGCAAGCGGTGCGTACATGGAGTACGTCACGGAGAACGATGCAGAAGACTCGACGGCACGTAAGCATGCGCTCTATCCCTGTAACGAAGGAAAGTACCCCGCGGCCTGCACGCGGTACAAAATGGTCCATGTCATCCGCAGACTCGTGAAGAAGCAGTCGGATGTTCAAAAGATGATGCGCAGTTGCAATCAATTGAAGGGTCCGATCAGGCTTGCGTGTTATCACGGCGCGGGGAACGGCTTCATGGGCTTTATTGCCGGCGGGGCTATCACGCTTCTGGATGTGTGTGGAACTGGCACGGATGATGAACGATACGTCTGTATCGAAGGAGCCATGGAACGCATGGCGAAGTACCATCCAGACCGTGCCAAGGAAGTCTGCGCAGGGGTCCAAGGGG
>CAZBSN010000122.1:0-3101 GCA_964494435.1 uncultured Candidatus Peribacteria bacterium
TCACGTACCTCAAAATGAACGAGGCTCCGATGTATCAGAGCGTGATCGAAGCGCACGGTTTGAAGAGGTAATTGCACCTTGAAAAAGCTCGTTGCCAAAGGGCATTGAGCTTTTCGTATGTCTGCCGGCAGGGGGCCGGGAGACGGATTGGTCTTTGGCGAGTCCTACGCCACAGGTGTCTCGGTGTCCGCACTCTTCAACGATAGACGACCGAAGAGAAGCGCATGAAGCGCATCGTCGTCCTTCTGGTCACGGTAGGGTTTTCCATCGATCAGAAGGACGTCCTCCTCTTTGATGTTGTGGAGGAAATCGAGGATTTCTCCCTTCTGGTCGTAGGTGTGAAAGCGGACCAGGATCTCGAAGAGTTGTGCGTACTGGTCAAACCAGTAGTAGAAGTACGCAAGCTTATACAGTGCCGTAGAAATCCGTTCCTTGCCTGCATCGGTGTCACGGTCGTCCGCTGTCTCTGCGGCGACCAGATCGTCGTTCAGTCGCAGCCCCAGCACGCGACGAACATTTGCAGGGATCTCTTCTGGGATCCGAGTGATGGCCACCATGCCATCAAAGTCTCCCTGTTCGGCACGCTCGAGGAGAAGGTTGTGCCTATAGCCTTCGTAGATCAGTTGCAGATGCAGCGCGACCATCACAACTGCGAGCAATCCGAGCAATGTGTACGCAAGAAACCAAACGATACCCATCGTTTCACCTATGGTTCGGTGAAGCCAAGGACCGCATCTTCTCCACAGCATGTGGAAGAGACAAAAGAGATCATTCGCTCATTTTTATAGTTCGTCAAATTCGCTCGCTTCTCCTCAAAGAATCGGTATAATGGACTCAGTTCTTTCCGCTTCCCGTCTCGCCGACCAGAGATGTACGTGCCAGTAGCCTCGTTGAGGAGCCTGACCTGTGCATCCCCGGAGCAGATTGGGAAGATTATTCTCTCCCAATTTTTTCTATGTCCATGCCTTCCTCTATGAAGGAGTACTCGCTCGAACTCGGTGACGAGAAATTGAGCGTCAAAATCGGCGGTATCGCCGAACAAGCCAACGCCACGGTGCTCTGCCAAATGGGCGACACGGTGTCGATGGGTAACGTTACGGTGTCCGCCAAGGCCCGCGACGTCGACTTCCTCCCATTGCAGCTCGTGTACCAGGAGAAGTTCTACGCAGGCGGCAAGATCGCAGGATCTCGGTTTCGCAAGCGTGAGGGTCGTCCAAGCGACGACGCCATCCTTATTGGTCGCGTGGTTGATCGCGGACTTCGTCCGATGATCCCCAAGCACATCAGAAACGACATTCAGGTGTTCTGCACCGTGCTCTCGTACGACTTTATCCACGATCACGATGTTGCGTCGGCAAACGCCGCGAACCTCGCGATCGCCATCTCGGATTGTCCGAACGACAGCGTCCTGGGATCCGTTCGCATTGGCCTCATTGGTGGTGAACTCGTGTTGAACCCGTCACACGAAGCTCGCCTCAAGAGCGACCTCGACATGTTCCTCACTGCATCACTCGAAAAGGTGGTGATGATCGAAGCGGCCGCAAACCAGGTTCCAGAAGCAGAGATCGTCCGAGCGATTGAATTCGGCAAGAAGTGGGCGCAGAAGATCGCAACGTTCTTCGCTGGTATCCAGAAGGAAATCGGCAAGAAGAAGTTCGCCGTCGAAGCTCCCTTCACACATGACGAAGGTCTCAAGTTCCTCAAGGAAACTCACCTCGTCACGATCAACAAAGCGATCAAGGACGATCTTCCGAAGCTCGAACGCCGCGCACTATTCACCGCCCTCATGGACGGTGCTGCGAAGGAACTCGAAGCGAAGTTCGGTCCAGCGGGCGACAACGAAGATCTCGCGAAGCTCTACAAGCTCGCTCCGTCGTTCATCGACAAGATCATCAAGGGTGAAGTTCGTCGGTTGATCCTCGAAGAAGGTATTCGCATGAGCAGCCGCAAGCCGGATCAGATCCGCAACATCACCGCGCTGGTCGACATTCTCCCACAGCGCGTCCACGGCAGCGCCCTTTTCACGCGCGGCGAAACCCAAGGCCTCACGACCTGCACGCTTGGAGCCCCTGGCGACAAGCAGCTCATCGAAGGAATGGAAGGTGAGCGGAAGGAGCGATACATGCATCACTACAACTTCCCGCCGTTCTCCGTTGGTGAAACGAGCAATCGTCTCTCCGTTGGTAACCGAGAAATCGGTCACGGAAACTTGGCGCAGCGCGGTCTTGAACCGGTGCTTCCGACTGAAGAAGAATTCCCATACACGATCCGCACGGTCACCGAGATTTTGGCCAGCAACGGTTCCTCCTCCATGGCTGCAACGTGCGGAAGCACGCTCGCTCTCATGGCGGCCGGCGTGCCGATCAAGGCTCCGGTCTCCGGCATTGCCCTCGGTCTCGTCTCGGACGAAGAAAAGGGCAAGTACGTCATCCTCTCAGACCTCCAGGACGAAGAAGACTTCGGCGGTGACATGGACTTCAAAGTCACCGGCACGGAGAAAGGCGTCACGGCGATCCAGATGGATATCAAGATCAAGGGTCTCCCGGACAGCGTCTTTGCGGAAGCTCTCGAACGTGCACGCACGGGTCGTGGAGAAATCCTCTCGACCATGCTCATTGCTATCAAGGAGCCACGCCTTGAACTCTCACCATACGCACCACGCATCGAGACAATCCAGATCAACCCAGAAGACATTCGTCTCGTTATCGGCAAGGGTGGCGAAACCATCCAGAAGATCACGGGCGATCTCGGCGTCGAAATCGACATCGAAGATTCCGGCATCATCTTCATCACATCCGCCGACGGCGAGATGATGAGGCGCGCCAAGGAATGGATCCTCGGCATCACGGAGAAGCCAGAGGTGGGCAAGACCTACGACGCAACGATCGTTCGCATTATCCCAGGCGTCGGAGCCATCGCCGAATTCGGCCACGGCAAGGACGGCATGGTTCACATTTCCGAGCTGCAATGGGCACGCACGGAGAATGTCGAAGACGTCGTCAAAGTCGGCCAGGAACTCCAGCTCAAGGTCGTTGAGTACGATGCGCAGGAAGGCAAGACGCGTCTCTCCCTCAAGCAAATGTCCGCTCCACCGGAAGGCT
>CAZBSN010000123.1:0-2999 GCA_964494435.1 uncultured Candidatus Peribacteria bacterium
ACACGACCTCCGATCCTGAAACAGACGACACGATTCCTGCCTCCGACGACATCCAGGGTCTAGCACTTCCTCCACGCCCTGTGCAGAAAGACCGCATCACCATCGAACCGCTCACGAACGCAGCACTCCGAGACGTACATGACGCATCAGATCGTCCGATGTTGAAGGACATCCTCTCCCACACGCCCCAACATGATTGAAAAGAGCACCGTCCGCGGCCGCAAGCGCTCATCTGCAGCAACCACGCAGCGGTTCCTGCCAGTTGCTGAGATTCATGAGAACGCCGTCGTCCTCAAAAACGGCGGGCTCCGCGCGATCTTGGAAGTCGAAGCATTGAACTTCAACCTCAAGAGCGAGACGGAACAGCAAGGCATCATTTCCGGCTACGGCTCGTTCGTAAACTCGCTCACCTTCCCGGTGCAGATTTCGATTCGCTCCACCAAGACGAACATCGACGATTACCTCGCAACGGTAAAGAAGACGGGCGAAGCGCAGAAGAGTCCCCTCCTCCAGCAACAGGCGACTTCCTACGTCGCGTTCATGCAGAAGCTGATCGAAGTCGCAGACATCATGGAGAAGCGTTTCTACGTCGTGATCCCGCTTGATCACACCATGCGTAAGAAGACTCTCATCGAGCAGTTCTTCGAATGGATTCACGTGGACGACTCTTCGGCTAAGGCCTTGTCGCGCAACCGTGAGTTCCCAGCACTCTTGAAGCAACTCAATGAACGCGTCGAACTCGTAAATACAGGACTCACGAACATCGGGCTCCGCGCACGCCGCCTCACGACGCAGGATCTGATCGAACTCCTCTACAAGGTCTACAACCCTAAGACGAGCCAGATTGAGAAGCTTCCCAAAGATGGATTGCTGCAGGTGGAGACGACGACGCTGTGAGCCTCACCAGGCTCTCTCCGCTTTCGTCTCGTAATACGCGCGGAACATCGTAGCGAATTGACCGCGAGTAAGAACCGCTTCCGGCAGTGTGTACCCCGCGGGTAGAGCATCTGCTCCTTTCAAGGTGTTGATGTACGGCTGCCACCATATCTCGGCCTTCGAGCTGTACTCATCAGGATCCATCGTCTCAATGAGAATCTTCGCTGCCTCAGCAACACTCACAGATTGCGCCGGTCGATACGTTCGGTCGGGATACCCTTGTACTGCACCGATTTTGCGCAGAGCACATACGGGTTTCGCATACCATGCATCATCCGCCACGTCCGTGAGACGTATGTCCCGTTCAAAAACACATGTATCAATCAGTCGCGATTGAAAGGACAAACGCGTGATGATCGTCGCGAACTCCGCTCGGTTGATGGATGCATCGGGACGGAACGTTCCGTCGACATGTCCCTTAATAAATCCTCTCTCCGCCATCCACTCCACTGCATCTTTCATTGGACCTTCGTCACGAACATCGGAGAAGTCACCACCGCATGTCGGTGCAACCTCGACTAATTTTCCTTCGCTATCGCAGCGAGAATGAATGGCTCCCTGAGGACACACGAGTGGCCTGCAATCGGGAGTCTGTAGAGGAACAGTCCCTTCATCCAACACTCTTTCGATTCCCCACGAACCGTCTTCTGAACAAGAATTCGTCGATGCAGCCGTGAGCAGCCATGGCTCTTCATCCGCTCCGAAATATCCTACTCGAACGCCGCTGTCTCCCTCATTGATGTCCACACCGCAATTGGCTCCATCATCTCTCTCAGTCTCAAACACAAATCCATTCACATTCGGACCTTTCCAGACGCGTTCGATCGAAAATGCCGTGCGCTGCAGGAACGTGCCATAGCCCCATTCTTCTAACGTCCATCGCGGCGAGTAGAACATATCTGTAGCAACGACTGACCCGCTGAAGACGAAATGGGCACTCGCGTAGGCTTCTTTCGCCGACATATCGCCGCATGAACAGGCAAATACGGTAGCCGGCACAAGGGCGGATGCTATGGCTCCAGCAACGATGGATTGTCGAAAAGAAGCGTTCATATCCATTGAAACGGTAGTATTGACACTACGTTACGCGTATTTGACACTCGCTGCCAGGGTAGCCATACTTTCGCGGCTTTCGGGTTGCTCGTGCGAGAGCTCGAATCCTCCTATTTCTCCCCTCGCACCCCAGTTTCTCTATGGCAAACGCATCCGCCGCGGCGCAAACCGCAATGATGGAAGAGCTCATGAAGCTCTCACCTCCAGTGTTCCGCCCCAAGCCGGGCGAGCTCGTGGAAGGTATGGTCGTGTACAAAGGAAAGAACAAGATCCTCGTGGACCTCAACGGCGTCACAACGGGCATCGTTTCCGGCCGCGAGCTTCGCGACTCGTTCAACACGTTCCGCGAACTTGAGCAGGGCGGTCAGGTTGCAGCCCTCGTCCTTGAAGAAGAGAACGACGAAGGACTTGTCGTGCTTTCACTCCGCATGGCCAGCCAGAAGAAGGCATGGGAGCGCTTCAACACGCTGCAGGAGAGCGAAGAAACGATGAAGTTCACGGCACAGGAAGCGAACAAGGGCGGTCTCATTGCCAACATCGACGGCATCCGCGCCTTCCTCCCAGTGTCTCAGCTCTCACCACTCAACTACCCACGCGTGAACAACGCCGACGCAGGTGAGATCATCAACCGCCTCGGCAAGTTCATTGGTCACACCTTCACAGTGAAGATCGTGACGATGGATCAGGAAGCGGGAAAGATCGTCGTCTCTGAGCGCGAAGCTTTGAGCGAAGAACGCGCGAAGGCTCTCGAAGGATTGAAGATCGGCGAGGTGAAGGACGGCATCGTCTCCGGCCTCGTGAAGTTCGGTCTCTTCGTCACATTCGAAGGACTCGAAGGACTCGTGCACATCTCCGAGATCGCATGGGGTCATGTGAAGAACCCGTCCGAGTACGCCAAGATGGGCGACCGCGTCACGGTGAAGGTCATCGGCATCGACGGCGACAAGCTCTCCCTCTCCATCAAGCAGCTCACGAAGGACCCATGGGAGGAGGTTGCCGAGCGTTACCCA
>CAZBSN010000124.1:0-2998 GCA_964494435.1 uncultured Candidatus Peribacteria bacterium
ATTCGTGAAGACGTTCTCACACGTGAAATCGCCGGAGCCCCGAACACAGCGAAGAAACATTCGTCCGCTCTGAGCGGAGACATCCTCTCGATCCTCCAGCGCGAATTAGACCTCAAGAATCAGCAAATTGAGAAGCAGTGGGAAGTCATTCACTCCCTGAACGATCGCCTGCGCGAAGGAAACATTCTCATGGGATCGCTCCAGAAGCGTCTTGCATTGCCAGAGCCCCAAGAGGCACAGGAGGTCGTGCAAACAACGACCGTCTCCCCTTCTCCGGAGGCCGCCAAGAAGTCCTCCAAGAAGACAGCGAGGAAAGGAATCCTGAGTTGGATGTTCCGGTGAGGATGAGACAGCTTACACCTCGCCCCTCTCCCGGTTGCGACCGGCCTCTCCCAGAGGGAGAGGCAAGACTGCCTTTACTCAATGCACAGCGAATTCTCTCTCCCTATGGGAGAGAGTTAGAGAGAGGGGTTCCCCGCAGGGCTTCTTGCAGTGCAAAACTCGACATCACTCAATCACGCGGATTCGAGCGCCGACTTCCGGCTTGCTGAACTGCAAGTAAGCGGACCTGTAGAGGCGCGTGTAGCTGTCTTCGTCGGGCATCCATTTGCGGAGGACGTCGATGTCTTTGTTCAAGTACATGACAAGGCTGCCCGGTTCCGCGTCGCGGAGGCTCGTGCCCAGGTACACCTTCTGGCCGACGTTGCCGATCAGGAGGTCGACATGGCTGCCGTTCTTGTCCGCGATGCTTTTCACCTGCTCCCACATCTTCTGCGTGTTCTTCGTGTAGGTGATCATGTTGCCGAAGCGATCGACGTAGGCGAGTTCCCAACGATCCTCCGGGAAGTCTGGGATGATCGAAAGGTCGTCCTTGATCAGGTCGATTCCGTGGTCCGGCGCGAGAAGGAACGCGGTGTAGCTGCTGCGGAATTGCTCCGTCGGTCCGTAGATCACGTTCTTGTGGTTGTCCAAGTGCGAGATCGTTTCGATGCGGTGCTTGATGCTCGAAAGGGAGTCCAAGCTCGTCGTGACGATGCGGATATTTCCGCTTGTGGCTACGTAAAACGGTGCGCCGTTCTCTTTCGTGAGGCGTGGAGCCCAGTTGATGAAAATGCCCGTCGTCGTCTTGGCGAATTCCTCGCGTGCTTGCGGCGTGATGTACTGCGCCTTCCCCGCTGCGTCGTTCAGCTCGAAGATCATGCGGAGGACGTGCTCGACGATGCTCTCTCTTCCGTAGATGTCGAACTCTCGGCGAACCGGTTCGAGCGGCGTCGAGCGGAAATCCGTCGAAATGATCGCGTCGGCGTCGTCTTGGAGGAATGGGTTTTTACTGCGTCCGTACGTGTCCGAGAACAGGTAGAGACGCCGAGGTGGGGTGTACGGCATGCGCGGGCATGATAAAGATCGAACGCGATAAATCAACTAATCCCCTCTCGGTGTTCAGAGTTTCGGTTTCCTCTTATGCCAGTCCGTTGTCTGCTGGAATTGGTGAGCTGCCGTGAGGAGTCTTGCTTCTTCAAATGCTGGAGCGATGAGTTGGACGCCGATCGGCAATCCCCCATCGGAGAATCCACAGGGCAGACTGATCGCTGGAACGCCTGCCAGAGACGCCGGGATCGTGCAGACGTCTTCCAGGTACATGGAGACCGGATCGTTGTTCTTCGCGCCAATGACCCATGCCGTGTTCGGGGTCGTCGGTGTGAGGAGGATATCCGCTTTCGTGAAGGCCTCCGTGAAGTCCTTCCTGACGAGGGTCCGAACCTTCTGTGCTTGGCGGTAATATGCGTCGTAGTACCCGGCTGAGAGCGCATGCGTTCCAATCATGATGCGGCGCTTCACTTCGGTGCCGAATCCCCCACTGCGTACATGCTGGTAGTAATCAATCAGTGAGCTCGCGTCTGCGTCTGAGCGGCCGTAGCGAATACCGTCGTAGCGCGCCAGGTTGCTCGAAACTTCGCAGGGGCACAGGACGTAGTAGGTGGCCACGCCGTACTTCGTATATGGGAGTGAGACCTCCACGATGGTCGCGCCCAATTCTTTGTAGGTGTCGATTGCTGTGCGTACGGCGCTCTCCACGTCTGGCTGGAGTCCTTCCGCAAAATACTCGCGCGGGATGCCAATCCTGACGCCCTTCATAGAGCCCTCCAGGAGGCTGGTGTAGGAGGGGACTGGGACGTCCGGCGTCGTCGCATCGAATGGATCTTTTCCAGCGATCGCTTGAAGGACCATTGCACAGTCTTCAGCTGATTTGCAGATGGGTCCGATCGTGTCGAGCGAGCTCGTCATGGAAATCACGCCGTAGCGACTGACTCTGCCGTACGTCACCTTGAGGCCTGTGCATCCCGTGAGTGCTGCTGGCTGGCGGATCGATCCCCCGGTATCAGTGCCGGTTGCAAAGAGTGACTCGTCCGCCGCGACGCCCGCCGCGGAGCCTCCGCTGGAGCCCCCCGGAACGCGTGTCGTATCCCATGGATTCTTCGATGCTCCATAGCAGGAGGACTCCGTGGAGGATCCCATGGCGGAGTCATCCATGTTCGCTTTTCCAAGACTGATGGCGCCTGCTTCTTTCAGTCGTCGTGTCGTCGTGGAGTCGTATGGCGGCGCGTAATCTTTTCCGTGGAGGCCTTTACGGAGGACGTTGGAGGCTCCCGTGGTGGGCACATCTTTCTCGCAGAACAGATCCTTGGCGAGGTAGGGGATTCCTCGAAGCGGATGTGCGGCATCGGGACCGACACTGTCTTCCTTTTTCGCTTGCTCTAGGGCTCGGTCAAAACTTCGATACACAACAGCATTGAGCTTCTTATCGACTGCTTCGATGCGGTCGATGCAAGACTGCACGAGATCCACCGCCGTGATCTCCTTCTTCTGGAGCTTCTTGGAGGCCTCCGCGACGGTGAGTGTGGAGAGGGGATTACCCATGGGCGGAAGGGGTTTCGATCTGATGTTCGCGGATGGGGAGGGGAGACGTCGCAAGCAACGCATCCGGCGGGGTAGGGGA
>CAZBSN010000125.1:0-2980 GCA_964494435.1 uncultured Candidatus Peribacteria bacterium
TCAAGATGGGAGGAGTCGATTACCTCCTCTCCGCTGACCTCACAGGTCAGGCCAATCACCTCGGCGTCACGATCGAAGCTGACATCATCAAGCAGAAGCTCCCAGAGACGAACGGCGGTTACACGGTGCTCAACACGGGCGAGTCGAGCTACGGCAAGACCGACAAGCGTATCTACAGTGACCTCACGTCCGATCATCCGATCGACCTCTGCCGCTACCAAGTGGCCAACTGCTACATGGGTCGCATCGGTCTCATTAATTCCGGTGGAGCGTCCGGCGAGAATGACGTCCAGCAGGCAGTCCAGACGGCGGTCATCAACAAGCGCGCCGGCGGGGCGGGCCTCATCTCCGGCCGCAAAGCGTTCCAGAAGTCGCGCGAGCAGGGGATCGAGATCCTCAACGCGATTCAGGACGTCTACCTCTGCAAGGAGGTGACGATCGCCTAATCCTTGTCCACCCATCCCCGTACGCGCATCGCCTCGACGATCCGTCCAACGCCGATCGAGAATGCCGCTTCGCGTTGCGTCAGTCCGTTCGTCGCTTCGCGCCGCACGTCGCGGAATGCTTGAAGGATGACGCGCTTCAGTTCTTCATCGACGCGTTCAGCTGTCCACTGCTCACCCGATCGTCCCTGGACCCATTCGAAGTAGCTCACGGTGACGCCGCCGGCATTCGCGAGTACGTCGGGAACGAGCGCGATGTTCTTCTTCTTGAAGATCTCATCCGCTTCGGGCGTCGTCGGGCCGTTCGCGAGTTCGAGAACGTACGTTGCCTTCACGTTCGACGCGTTCTTCTCCGTGAGCACATTGTCGAGTGCAGCTGGAATGAGGATGTCGCAGTCGCATTCGAGGAGTTCTTCGTTGGTGATCTTCTGCACGTGATCCATCTTCATCTTTTCGAGGTCGCAGACCGAGCCTGTGCAGTATTCGCCGAGGACCGATCCAGAGCTCTCTTTGTATTTCTCTATTCGAACAGGGTCCAAGCCCTCAGCGGAGTAAATCGCGCCCTGTGAATCAGACACCCCGACAATCGAATATCCAGCTCCGTGGAGCAGATGAGCCATATGTGCTCCCGCGTTCCCGAATCCTTGGATCGCCACACGGAGTTCTTTCGGATTCTTTCCTTCCATCTCCATGAGTTCCTGCAGAATGAAGAATCCGCCGCGAGCGGTCGCCGTATCGCGTCCGAGCGAGCCGCCGATCGAGAGTGGTTTGCCCGTGATCATCGCAGGTGCATATGTTCCCGTGATCTTTTCATATTCATCGCGCATCCACGCCATGATGTCGCCGTTCGTATTCACGTCTGGAGCCGGGCAATCCTGGTCTGGACCAAGAAACTTCACGAACGCTCGCACGTACGCGCGGGAGAGCTCCTGGAGTTCGCGCTTACTTAATTCCTTCGGCTTGCACTGAATGCCGCCCTTACCGCCGCCGAAGGGAATGCTGACGACTGCCGTCTTGATCGCCATGAGAGCCGAAAGCGCCTTCACCTCATCTTCGTCCGCCAAGGGGTGATAGCGGATGCCGCCTTTGTACGGGCCGCGCGCGTTGTTGTACTGAATGCGGAACGCGGGAAACTCAGCTTTCGATCCGTCGTCCTTCGTGATCGTGAGCGTTGCCTTATGGGTATGCTGAGGATTCTTCAGTGCAGCGCGTTCTTGGGTTGAGAGCTTCAGATGGTCCATTGTGTGTTCCAGGAGCGCGGTGAAGCGTGCGTACGGTGTGGCAGCAGTCATAAATGGGATGGGAACGTCGGCAGGACATTTTACTCCTGGCTCACCCATAGATGAAGCAACTTCTCCCTCTTGTGATAAACAGCGATATTCTTGCTACAATCACAGGAGTTTCTTCCCCCCTCTTATGTTCCTCTCTTCCCTTCGCGGGTACGGAGACTACGCTCTCCTCTTCCTGCGCCTCGTGATCGGCGTGATCTTCCTCTATCACGGGCTCCAGAAATGGGGCATGTC
This sequence comes from uncultured Candidatus Peribacteria bacterium, assembly GCA_964494435.1. Classification (GTDB taxonomy): domain Bacteria; phylum Patescibacteriota; class Gracilibacteria; order Peribacterales; family Peribacteraceae; genus DALYDP01. The sequence continues at coordinate 1,967 of CAZBSN010000125.1, forward strand.
TGATCCGAACACGATCTTCACGATCTTGAAGTTCGCGGAACCTCTCGGAGGTGCGGCCCTCATTCTCGGCGCGCTCACGCAGCTCGCGTCCCTCGGTCTCTCGATCATCATGGTCGGAGCGATCTACATGAAGGCCACGGGCTTCGGTTCGTCGGCACCTAACTTCCCCGGCACGTTCGTCGGAGCACAGGGTGCAGGCTGGGAATTCGATCTCATGATCCTCGCAGGATGCGTCGTTCTCCTCATCATGGGCGCAGGCTCCATGTCCGTGGATCGACAAGTCTTGAAACAGTAAGCAGTGTCTTCAGAGTCCGCTGTTCTCCTTCATGGGGTCGGCGGATTTTTTGTGTGCGAGCCACACGAGTACGAGGAAGAGCAGGATGTAATATCCAATGATCACCGGGGCGGAGATCTGCAATCCATCCACTGACGCGTAGGGGAGTGCGGCTGAGCCTTCTGCCACGGCGATGATCCCGGACAGAGGAAGTTGTCCGATGAATGCCACCGGAAGTCCAAGGCCAATCAGCGACGAGAGGGTTGCCACGAATCCAAAGAGCATCGCCCAGGGGATGAGGGGAGCCGCGAGTAGGTTTGCGGGGAGAGCGACGAGCGAGAGATTACCGAGTGCGTAGGCGATCCACGGTCCTGCCGTGATTTGCGACGAGAGTGTCAGCGCAATGCTCTCACGCAGGGCGAGGACATTGGGGATGCGCTTCAAGAGTGATGCAAGGTACGGCGACACTTCCAGAATGCCGATGACGGAGAGAAACGAGAGTTGGAATCCGAGGTCGCCTGTAAGGAGCCAGGGGTTCCAAAGCAGCATGAAGCCTGCGGTCCATGCGATCGTGCGTCTCGCTTGCGACATTCTTCCGGCGTGGAGCGCGAGGATGCTGAGCGCTCCCATGATGCCCGCTCGGATCACCGATGCGCTTGCACCCGTGAAGAGGACGAAGAGAAAGAGACCGATGCAGAGCGGTCCGATCCTCCAGCGTCTCGGCACCCAGAAGAGGAGGC
>CAZBSN010000126.1:0-2859 GCA_964494435.1 uncultured Candidatus Peribacteria bacterium
GATGAAGTGGTGGATGAACAAGAGCGACGCGTTGCGTGCGACGTGCCGCACCCGGACATCGAAGAATGGGCGAACGGCCGCATGTGTGAAGGTGAACAATGCCGTTGTCCCGGCCCGAATCCGGACGCCTGTTTGTGGCACGGTGAAGGAACTCCGTACCGTTCATTCGAGCGAAGCTATCAAGGAAACTATGAACGTTCATCGATGGTGAATATGGGCGTCGATAGAGACGATTTCTCGAAAGATGTGCCTGTTGCATGTTTCGGTTTCTACAACGAATTCGATCCGAAGTTCCGCCAGACGCAACGAGAAGATCGGCGCTGCGTGATCAACGTGAACGTCGAGAACATGCGTGACACGCAGCAAGGGAAGGGAACGTACAAAGAGGGCAATGTTCGTGACGCCACGAACGAACGAGACGGTGACGAAGAAAACACCTGGTACGAACAACTTGGCGGTGCATTCTCATTCATCAATGAGAAGATATTTAAAGAGCGCTACCAAAGCGACTTGGGAAACGTCTTTTTGGCATACGACGAACTGGATAACGGGAAATTAAAAGCCTCATCACAGATCAACGAGTCGGATTTATTCGCGGAGAGCAATCTCATGCGCGCATTCGACGACACGGGCCATGCGAGAGCCTTCACGCGCTGGTGGCAAGAACAGCAATCGCGCATGGCGACGCTCCTGCAACCTGCGACTGTGCGCATCGTGCTGCCCTCGACATGGTTCCTCGGGCTTGATCCAGAAGATCCATTCTTGAAGAGCGTCGTGCCGTCCGGAGATGTGCCACTGCCAAGCCGCGCCGATCGCATCGAGCTCCAGCTAGAGGCGCGGGAAGACACATTGGGTCTTGCGATGGCGTACTTGGAGAGGTCCGTGCTGCTCCATGTGGAAGAAGAGCCCATTCCGATTGTCGTGCCGATGGGATCTCCGACGGAATTCCGCGCACGCGCCACTGACTGGTGCACGTGGTACATGCGCACGAAGGGTGAGCCGACCTGTGACAACGCACCGGAAGAAATTCGCACGCTCATTGAGCGCCTTGAATCATACGCAACGCGCATCGATGATTACCGGCGACTGCGAACTGAGTTGGCACACACGGCTGCAGCAGCTCTCGACGTCCAACGCCAGGTACTGGAGCCCATCGCGCAGTGGTTTGCCGAGCATGAAGACGATCTCAAATCGATTGTTGAAGCGCGCGAACAAGCACAGGAAAAATTGCTCCCCATTTGGCAACAAGCACTAGGGGAACTGTCTCAGTTGCAGGACCGGAATATGCCATGGTGCATGAATCAACGCTTCACCGCTCCCATTTACTCGTTGCTCGATCCGTGGCTGCCATCACGAGCTCAGAATGGTGCAATTAATGAGAGTGATTTACCTACGCTCCCCACGATGGCACGCACCGAAGACGTCATTATCGACTTCTCTGCACTGTCCACGTTGGACGGAACGTTGAAACTCCCCGTGTTGAAACCCATTCAGGTGTTGATCAAGATTCCCACTCCGCCGACGGCGGGGAAACTCGCGGAATTGCCCGCACTGGAACCGCTCGATGAAGCTCTCACAAAGGCACTTGGCGATTTGCCCACCGTGGACAGCAGCGGACTCACAGATCCGCCAACGCTTACCGCTCCCCCGCCGATCGATGAAGACACGCTCAATGCCGCAAAAGAACGCCTCACTGCGAGCTTGGGGATTCTTCGAACCTTGCGTGAAACCTACGCAAATTTCTGGCTGAGCATCGGTCCGCTGACGCCCGGCGGAGGAGATGCATTCCCCAGGCAACGCGAACTGAAAGAGAGTTTGTCCTGCCACAACTTTGGCATCCTTCCGTGCGCACACGTCGAAATGCTTCTGTGGGAAATCACTCAACGCATCGCATCGAGACCGCTCATGCAATTAAAAGAAGACTTTGTATCGGTTGGCACGGTTCGTTCAGAACCGACGGTGTGTCTCCCCGAAGATGACGCCTGTGAGCTTCTCTCGAGCGAACGCAGTGATCCTGGATTCCAATGGGAAATAAAAGGCGACAGCAGCAACGACGCCGCGCTTGATGAACTGCGAACGACCATCATCACTCTCACGCAACCGCCGCCTCTCGGTGAGCTTGATCCTCTGTTGCTCCAGCCGTACCACGATGATCCTTCCCCCATTCAGACGTTCACTCCCATCACGCTCTTCCCATGAATCGCCGACTGATCGCCGCAGGGTTCTTGATGACACTCCTCTCGCAGAGTGCCGGAGTTGCGTTCGCGCAGGACCCGCCTGCAACCGCTGCATGTCTTGCCGACGTGACGCATGCCTTTAGTCGCGAGCATCGCATTGAACGCGCCGTGCTGTTTGGCACTTACATCGCAGAAGACATGGATATTGGCGGCATTCTCTACGATCGCGCGGGAAACGCTTGGGTGAAGACGGCTGAGGATGAATGGAAATCTCCAGCGAATGGATTTGAGGATACGACGTGGACCGATGCTGGAATGGAAGACGGGCGTGAGCAAGACGTCCTGTGCGAAAACAATTCGTCTTCGATACAAGATTCCTGTGTGCGCCCTCCTCGGTGGGGTCTGCTTGAGACGAAGAAAGCAACCACGTCCGATCTCATCCTCTCCACGACCCAAGCTCTCCGTGCGTTGCAATGCCGACTCCGCGCCGTGTGCAAAGTTGCGACCGACTCACAGAAAATGAAAGAGGGTGACAATGTGACAGTCACGCTCGACGGCTGTCTCCCCATGACCTATCCCGTCTTCGAAGGATGCAGAACATCCAAGTCGACCATCTTCACGGTGCTGCCGGGCAGCTGCGAACAGGCGCGCATCGCCTTGGTTGAACGAGAAATACAGCTCC
>CAZBSN010000127.1:0-2845 GCA_964494435.1 uncultured Candidatus Peribacteria bacterium
CGCCAATCGCAAAAGGCTTCCAGCTCCTCACGATGAAGCCAATGGTCTACGCCGCGAACGTCGCGGAGAGTGATCTCGCAAAGCTCACACCCGAAGCAGCACAAGCAGCGCTTGGTTTGCCGAGCACGGCAGAAGTTGTGTGCATCTCCGCAAAGATTGAAGAAGAGCTCGTCGATCTTCCTCCAGCCGATGCTGCAGTGTTCCTCGCCGATCTCGGTGTGGCCTCTTCTGGTCTCGATCGTCTCATTAAGAGCGCCTACCGCGCACTCGGCTACATCACATACTTCACGGCAGGACCCAAGGAGGTGCGTGCGTGGAACGTTCTCAAAGGATCCTCAGCGCCGCAAGCAGCCGGCGTCATTCACACTGATTTCGAGAAGGGATTCATCCGCGCTGAGACGATCGCGTATAAAGATTTTGTTCAATACGGAGGTGAGCAGAAAGCAAAAGAAGCGGGGAAGCTACGGTCTGAGGGGAAGAGCTACATCGTCCAGGACGGCGATATGTTCGAGTTCCTCTTTAACGTCTGACACGAAGTGTTAGCATGGGAGTTGTGAGCATCGCAGTACCTTCTTCGGGATTCGAGGAGCCGGCAATCCATCAGCCTCGAAGGCCATCTTTGCGTGCAGACGAATCAAAAAGTCAGAAGAAATTTGGTAAAACTCAAAAGAGCCTCGACCGATTGTGGCAGAACGTTGTTGAGATTCGGAGCGAACAACAACGCGAAGGTGCCATGCGCATGTACCGCAATCGTATTCAAAAAGCGGTCCAGCTCAGCCGCACGCCGTTCCACATCGCGAATCAGACACCTCCTACAAAGCAACTTGCTCGGCCTATCGATCTGCAACGTTACAGAGAATCACAATTGGCTAGAGCACGATATGAAGTAGAAGATATGACATGCGAAAATCTCGAACAACTGCGTGTATCCACCCACAATCGAATCTTTGTCTCACCTGATGTTCTACCATTCGAAATTCCTGCCGACGACGTTTCAGACGTGGAATCAGAATTCGACAACGAGCCGATCGAACAATTCGGGAATGGACACAGGAGACTCCGTGACTACGTTGCTTAATGACCTTCATCGCGCGACAAGAGGCCTTCACGTGTGAACATTGTGGAAAACATGTGGAGGACTTAACGAGTGGAAGCTATCGCAATCACTGTCCGTACTGTTTATGGAGTAAACATGTCGATCGAGATGGCCCTGGAGACAGAGCGTCATCCTGTCAGGCATTGATGGCCCCGATCGAGCTCGATCAGCGCGGAGGGAAGGGCTGGATGATCGTTCATGAGTGCACTGCTTGCGGGAAGAAAATCCCGAACATCGCCGCCCCCGATGATGATCTCGTATCGTTTTCCACAGAGAATCCACATGGCTTGTGACTGTACGACGGTACACCGTTCTTTAAGGGAGAAGTGACGAGGATTTTTTGGCTTCTGCTTAAGAAAAATTGCAGACTGTTTGTTGAATACATTTTTTGTATGGAATACGAATTTGTTCAGGTTTTTCCTCTACGGCAAGGGCTCTTTGGTAAGTCCCCCTTGAAATAAAGAGAAGGCACAGCGTACGCTGCGCTCCTCATGAATTGGTGGTTCATCTTCATCTGCTGTTTCGGCGTCTTGTTCGTCACGATGTGATCGTGATCTTGGACAAACATACACAAAACACCCGACGGATGGTCAGGCGTTTTTGCGTATTGGAGAGGTAAATCTAAAAGGGCAGATCGTCGACTGTAACTTCTTCTTTCGTTTGAACAGAAAACTCCGGCCAGGCTGCTGCTTGGTGTGCCATAGCAACATCCTCACGATTCACTTTCATGATTTCTACCGGCACTAAGCTCTTGAGCCGTTCTATCTCTAATACAAGTTCAAGGATATCGGAATCTCGAATGCAATTTCGTCCGGTTAAGATTTTGTAGCTCTTGTCGCTGTCCGTGAAGATATGAACTTCCTTTCGGGTGTATTTGAGCGCCTCAGTGATGCCAATCCGCACGGCTTCCAATTCAGCCCTATTTGGACCAGCCATTCCGATCATCTTCGAATCGACGGCAATTACCTGCCCTACGACATACTGCTTCTTCTCGTCTGTCTCAAAGTCATACCATTCGAAGTTCTCTCCAGCGATCAACGCCCAGCCACACTTTGCTGGCCCATTTTTTCCTTTAGTCTGCTTCACACTAGCATCGACTTCGAGAATGATGAGACCGCCTGTTCTGTGAGTTGAATCCATAAATTCAGAAGTTGGGAATTAACTACAACCAGACGTTACGCCGCAGTCCAAACATACTTCGCACGAACCATTGCGCTTCATCTTCATGCTGCCGCACGTGCTGCAAGCAGATCCTGTGTAGCCTTGCTGCCGTGCTGATTCGAGTGAATCTATTTTGGTCGAAGCAGATGGTGCTGGTGCTTCAGCGATAGATGGAGCAGGCGTATTTGGAAGAAATGCAGATTGTGCAGGGGAACCCTCATCGAGAACGGGAAGACTCATCGCAAATGCATCCTTGCTCTTCGTTCCTTCGCTGTAGGACTTCTCGACAAGGTCTTTGCTGTGGAATTGGATGGCCTTCTCCTTCGTAAGGAACTTCAGCGCAAGCCAACGGCCCATGTAGTCCATGATCGACTTCGCCATCGGGATCTCTTGGTTCTGCGTGAAACCGGATGGTTCAAAGCGGAGGTTCACGAGCTTGCCGCAGAGCGCTTCGAGCGGCATGCCGTACTGGAGGTTCATGGAGAGGCTCAGCGCAAGCGTATCCATGATGCCAGAGAGCATCGTCCCCTCTTTGTTCATCTTGATGAAGATTTCGCCCGGTGCGCCGTCTTCGTACATGCCGACGTG
>CAZBSN010000128.1:0-2787 GCA_964494435.1 uncultured Candidatus Peribacteria bacterium
TGAGCGGCGTGAAAGAATTGAAACAAGTGTGTCTTGAAGCGGAAGAGCGGCGGCGTGGCATGATCGGTGAGCGCACAGTACTCTTCATCGATGAAATTCATCGTTTCAACAAGGCACAGCAAGACGCGCTCTTGCCGTACGTCGAGAACGGATCGGTGATTCTCATCGGTGCCACGACTGAGAATCCGTATTTCGAAGTGAACTCGGCTCTTGTCTCGCGCTCACATGTCGCGTTGCTCCAACCTCTTTCCGTCGAGGATCTCGTGCGAATTCTCAAGCGTGCACTCGCTGATCCAAAAGGATACGAAGGAAAGGTGACCGTCTCAGAGGAGGCTCTCAACCGCATTGCGACAATTTCGAATGGGGACGCACGCATCGCACTCAACGCATTGGAGCTCGCAATCATCTCCACAGGAAAGAATGTCACAATCGAGGATGCACAGAGGCTCTTCTCGCGAACAGCTCGGAGGTATGACCAGCGAGGCGAGGACCACTACAACGTCATCTCTGCATTCATCAAAACACTCCGCGGAAGCGATCCCGACGCAGCGCTTCTCTGGATGTTCGCGATGATCGACGGCGGTGAGGAGCCGAGGTTCCTGTTTCGACGCATGCTCATCTTCGCATCCGAGGACATTGGCAACGCCGATCCGCGTGCGTTGCAGTTTGTGACATCCGCGTGGCAAGCGTTTGAAATGGTCGGATATCCAGAAGGTGAATTCTTCCTCGCACACGCGTGTGTGTACTTGGCGCAGGCTCCAAAGAGCAACGCGATTAAAGGTGCAATGCATGGTGCGAAGCATGCCGTCGCCCAGGCTCCACAACTGGAAGTGCCGAACCATTTGCGCAATGCTCCCGTGAAAGGAATGAAGGAGCAGGGATACGGCTCGGGGTATGAGTATCCGCATGATCATGCCGGTGCAGTTGTTCCTGCAAACTATTTTCCGGTGGGGATGAAGCCGCAGAATTTTTACGAACCGACAGACCGTGGATTTGAAGCGGAAGTGTCTGAACGTTTGGCGAGAGTTCGGGCTGTCGTTCGACAGTCAGAGGATCGCAAGAGGCAGGCGCGTGTTGATGTTTGATAAAAGAAAATAATGTGTTATAATATATATAACATGCATATCGCTCACAGCAAGTCGCAGTTCGATTTTGCCGCATTCATTCGCAATCACGATGACATTCCCGCATTCAATGCAGCGTATTGGATGCTCACGTTCATCGCCGCGATGCTCTTTAATGCGGGTGTGTTCGCCTTGCTCATTGCATTTCACATGGCACTGGACGTCTTTAAATATCGCTCCGTCCACAAGCAGAATGTATGGAAGACGCTCGAGGGCGTTGTTCGCGAGAGCTTGATTGATGTTGCACTGTTCCTCCTCGGCATCACGTTTGCAGTGTATTGCCACATTTCATTGCCGCTTATTGCCGGTCTCCAGGGACTCTTGCGAGCGGAACTGACGCTCGCAAATGCAGCGGTGAGAGTCGGCGTTCACATGACGATTCTGCACCATTTCCTAGTCATGCTCGCGAACGTTCAGCACTATTTGGAGAACCTCCATCCGCTCTTCGGCCGAAAGTGGTCCCTTCTGGAGCGCGTGAGCGTTGGGTCAATTGCCGTCACCCTATCACTCCTCGTTGCTGCGCCGTTCATCCTCAACTTGTCGAGCGACGCGTACGCGCAAATTTTGACGGAAGAACTCATCCCCTGGAATTTCTAAGCACTTAGAACGGAATTCCGTTTGGAAAGAGCTCGTGTTCAACGGCGAGTGATTCTTGTTCCCATCGAAGACTGTCGGGAGATCTCTGTCCTTTGCCGTAGCGTTCGCCGAAGTCACGGTACCGCTCTGCGATGCTCACAACTCGATCCCCAATGAGACGCTTATCAGCGTAATAGAGAAGAGCCTGTTCGACTGTGGCATTTTTTTGCGGGGGAATCTGCACGCCGTGCGTCCGAACGATCGTTGCAACCGCGGGGAATTGTCGATCTCTCAGGAATGCATCGACAGCTTCTTCATGTGTAGGAAAAGGGAACCGGCCCTTCCATGTTTCCCAGATTTTCACATCTTCGCTGCTGCTTTCATATCCAGGAGGAGCGGCTTCTGGTCGGAAGTTTATGAAACGGAAAAGATCGTGCGTTCGTGCCGCTGCAGAGAGGAGCTTTTTTCGAACAATCACGCCGCGCGCGAGGAGTTCGTCCGCAAGCCTCATAGCAAGCGCCGCAACCGCATCGCAGTGTTTCGCAACGTTTTCCGGCAAATGAACGTCTTTTCTCCATGCGTCGATGGTGTCGTCATCGGGCCAGTCACAATCGGTCAAATTGCAACGCACGATGCGATTTGCGGAATCGTCTTCCTCAATATGTAGTGCGATATCGACGCTTACTTCGCCTGCACGCCCCACCCACTCAATACATCGAATCCCCGCCGGTTCGTCTCTCTCACGTAAAAATCTCCTGGCCTCTGGGTCACTCAGTCGATAGAGATCGAGGTGTTCGATCGGGAATCTCGCCGTCGTGTAGTGCTGCTCAAGTGCATACGTTGGGCTTACGACATGCTCATCGACGCCGAGTTCTCGGAGGAACCCCCGGAGGAATGTCGTTTTCCCTGCGCCGAGGTCGCCGCTCAGTCCAATCGTGAGAGGCGTTGTATAGAGCGTTCGTGCCAAGGAAGCTCCAGCTGAAGCCATGGATTGCTCATTCGGCACGGAGATTTTAAGGGGTTGTAGCATTGACTTTAGAACATAAATGTTATATTATGTCTATAGGTAGAAATTCACACACAAACA
>CAZBSN010000129.1:0-2771 GCA_964494435.1 uncultured Candidatus Peribacteria bacterium
CTGCTGCAACGACCAACACAACGATTCTCGACAAGAAAGTCGCTGCAAAAAAGGCTTTGCAGGAAGAGTGTGGATGGAAGGCGGAACCGCGTCGCGCGATGGTGTGTATCCCTGCCGGCATGAGCGACGCTCTTGGCGGACAACTCCTCGAAGAAGTGATGCCGGGGCTCCTCACGCTCCCGCTTCAAATTGTCGTGCTCGGAAAGGGATCGAGTGCCTACGGAAAGTACTTCACGGAAATTGCTTCGAAGAAGCCGCACAAGCTCGCAATCATTCCGAACGAAAACGGGGTGTTGGAGCAGCTTCTGCTTGCGTCTGACATAGCACTCTTCTGCGCACCGCCTGATGCGGAAGAACTTGATCGTTGTCTATCACACGGCGTCATCGCGCTCTCCCCCGCATCCTCGCACCTCGAAAACTACGATCCGAATCAAGAGGCTGGAAACGCATTTACGTACGACACCCTCACGCCCTGGCACTGCTTTGCCGCAGCTGTCCGTGCCTTAGAAACGTATCGATTCCCCTATGACTGGAAGACGCTCGTGCGGCACTGTGTCCGCGTCAGCGATGAAGAAATGGAAGAGGACGATGAGTGATCAGAGACTGATATACTGAGGAGGTGCTCCCCTCTCCTTTTTCGGCGTCAGTCGTTCGAGGTTCGGGTCGCGGGAAGTCTCTCGGTTCCCCGACGATCAACCTCGATCCCACACTCCTTTCTCATATTGGACGAGAAGGCATTTACTCGGCGTGGGCCATGCTTGGAACAGAGCGTCACCCGGCGGTGATTCACGCAGGGCAGCGACCGGTCTTCAAAGACACGCCATCACTCGAAATTCATCTGCTGGATGAACCTCCATCTGTGGTTCCGAACAGCGTGGATATTGAGCTGGTGGCATACATTCGAGAGATTCTTGATTTCCCGTCTGTAGAGGCACTTCAAGAACAAATTGCCGACGATATCGCTGTCGCTCGTGCTACCCTCTTGCCCCATGTTTCAGACTCTCAAAAAGCTCGTTCCTGAGACGCATCCGCTGCGCCTGCTGTTCCATCGTGCAACGGCGCTCGTGGCGGCTATACGCTTTGGCTTCCCGGCACTCCGGCTCTTCGTGATCGGCGTCACTGGCACCGATGGCAAGACGACGACTGTCGGCATGCTCGCGCACATCCTCCAGAAATCCGGACGCGAGACCGCGGCACTCTCGACCGCGTTCTATCAAATGGGCGTGGACGTCCGCTGGAACGCAACGCAGAAGACATCGCCTGGACGCTTCGCGATCCAGAAGTTTTTGCGCGACGCGGTGAAGAAGGGTTGCACATACGCGATCATCGAATGTTCCTCGCACGGACTCCTCCAGGGGCGTACGTGGTTCATCTGGCCGCGTGTCGCTGCAATCACCAACCTCAGCGAAGAGCATCTTGATTACCACGGCACGATGGAGGAATACCTTCGCGCAAAGTCGATCTTGTTCCGCATGCTCAACGGGAACGGGACGAAGGTCCTCAATGCAGATGATCGGTCATACAAAACACTCATCGCAATCCCCAGCTTCCGCACGATCGCGTGCTCGAAGGATGCAAAGCATGGAGCAGTTGCGGTCGGCACGGCAACACTCCTCTGGCTCGAAGAGACGAAGGATTCTGCGACCGTGCACGTACAGACTGGGCAACAGGAAGTAGAGAAGCATGTATTGGAACTCTCCATTGCCGGACGGTTCAACCGCTTCAATGCGCTCACGGCGATCGGTTCTGCGCTTGGCTGTGGCGTGTCAGTCGCAGAGAGTATCTCATCGCTCAAAACCTTCCGCGGGATTCCTGGACGTATCGAACGCATCGACGAAGGCCAGCCGTTCAAGGTCTACGTCGACTTCACGGTGACACCGCAATCGTACGAAGCAACGCTCAGCACATTGAAGGAAGAATGCACGGGGCGACTCCTCGTCCTCACAGGAAGCTGTGGTGATCGCATGAAGGAGAAGCGGCCAGTGGTCGGAAAGATCGTGAGTTCATACGCGGACATGATGGTCGTCGCCAACGAAGATCCCTACACCGAGGATCCACGGAAGATCATCGACGAAGTGTGGGCCGGCATTGATCAGAGTAAGACTCAGGCACACCGCATTTTCGACCGCCGCGAAGCGATCGAGTTCCTCTTGAAGGAAGCGAGGCCCGACGACACGGTCATCTTCTGCGGCAAGGGCAGCGACACGACGATGATGCTGAAAGATGGCCAGGTGCCGTGGAACGAACGGGAGATTGTTCGAGAACTTCTGAAGAAGCTTTGAGCTTTTGTAGAGAACGCTGTTGAATAGGACGCGTGTCGAACGCAGTCATTGTCGGCGTTGATGAAGCAGGGAGAGGTCCACTCGCAGGACCCGTTGTCGCTGGAGCAGTGCATTTGCCAAGCGACGTGAAGAAGAACCGGAAGGGTGGCTGGAGCATCGGTGGCATCCGTCTCTTCGACAGCAAGCAGTTAGGCGAGACCGAACGTGAGGAAGCGTACGCGTGGATTACGGCATACTGTCCGTGGGGGGTCGCTCTTTCGACGGCAGAGGACATTGATCGCACGGGCATCATGGCGAGCAATGAAAGTGCGATGCAGCGCGCGATCGCAATGCTCGCACAAACGATCACGCCCACGTACCTCCTGGTCGACGGACGCGACAAGTACTGGTTCGACTACGTCCACAGCAGCATCATCGAGGGCGACGCGAAGGAGGCGTGCATCGCCGCGGCAAGCATCATCGCGAAAGTCACGCGCGACCGGATGATGC
>CAZBSN010000130.1:0-2715 GCA_964494435.1 uncultured Candidatus Peribacteria bacterium
ACTTGGGTTGAAGCGCCATCATCATCGTTTCAAGCTCGCGTTCCTTGAGTGTCCGCGATGGGCGAACCAGAAGATAGACCAAGAATCCGAGAATGGGAAGAACAGTGACGAGGATGAGCGAGCCTATCTGCGCCCAGAGCGAACGTGTGCGAAGGATCACGTCCCGCAGGGTATAGAGCACCAGAAACACGACGAAGGCCAAGATGGAAAAGAGGACCAGCTGTCCCAGATCGAGGACGGGATTTTCCGAAAAAATGGCCGCAAAGAGTGCGTCCATAGGTTAGAGATGCGGATGAATGCGACGCTGTGTCAGAACGTACACAACCGTTCCGAGGAGCGCGAGGATCGCGAGCAGCTGACTGAAGCGCAGATCGATCGTGTCGAACGGTAAATATTGTCGCAGGAAGAGATAGATCGCACAGAGGCTCGTCGCCGTCGCTTCGACGATAAGAATCGAGCGCTGAGACAGACGCAGCTCCACGAGTGCGAAGAATCCAAGGCTGATGAAGAGGAGCAGAAGTAAGAACAGATCGAGATACGTGGCGTACGCTGAAATGCCGAAGTCTCCTCGGAAGAACTCGAAGATAAACGTCGCAACGGAAGCGGCAACGATGCCGACCAAGGTCTCGGCTCCGGCGCGTTGCGACTGCTTGCGCACAATGAGGAGCACGAACGTCAGGAGGAAGAAGAACAACGCGTAGTAGAGCTGAACGGGATGCACAGGCACGGCGTAGCGAACGGTGAACGAATCGTACGTAATTCCCCAGAAGACGTCCGTCGGACGCCCATACGCCTGACCGGCGAAGAACTTGCCGAGCCAATCGAGGCTGAGTCCGAATGTCGTCGCGGGGAGAAGCACGTCGAGCCATTGCAGGAACGTCGTGCGGGAATGACGGCGCGTGATGAAGAGCACCACTCCAATGCCCACGGCGGCTCCGAGAAAGCTGAAGTTCCCGTCGTGAATGTGGAACATGCGGAATGGGTCATCCCAGCGTAAGTACACGCGATATTCGGAGAGCACCGCAAACGCTCTGCCGCCGACGAGGAATGCGAGCAGATGCCACCAACCGTCCTCTTTAAAGTGCTGAATGGACAGTCCCACGCTCTGCGCCAAGCGGAAGAAGAATTCAGACGCGAGCCACACGGCAAGCAGCAAGAAGATGAGATGCGTCCACACGAGGAACGGCCCGATCTGGAAAGCGTCAAACACGACAAGGATTGTAGCTTATGAGCTTCGTTAGCTTCACTAGAAAATGAAAGCCAATTCCTCATCAAGCTAACAAGCTAATCAAGCTATTACTCCAATACTCGCCTCAACCTTCCTTTGCGCCACATCGCCCAATGTTTTCTCAATAAATTCTTCAATCGTCACCATCACTTGCTTCTTTGTGCGGACGTTTCGAACAGTGACGCTCTGCTCCGCAATTTCTTTGTCACCCATGACGAGCAAGTATGGAATGCGCTGCATTTCCCCATCACGAACTCGCTTGCCCAGTGAATCATCCGCATGCATTTCCACGACGCGAAGTCCCTTCGAAAGAAGTTTCATGCCGAGGTCCGTCGCAGCTTTCTCGTGTGCTGGAGCAACCGGAATAATCGCAGCATGCACCGGCGCGAGCCATAATGGGAAATGTCCGGCTGTGTGTTCGATGTAAATCGAGAGGAAGCGTTCGAGACTTCCCATGATCGCACAATGGATCATGACGATGCGTTCCTTCTCCCCCGCCTCATTCTGGCATGTGAGATCGAAGCGATCAGGCATGTTGATGTCGAGCTGAATCGTCGCGACCTGCCATTCACGACCGATCGAATCGTTCACAAGGAAATCGACTTTTGGGCCGTAGAATGCGGCTTCTCCGAGCGCTTCGACGTAGGCCACGCCGCGATCCTTCGCGATCTTTCGGATGGCGTCTTCTGCTCGATGCCACAGTTCCTGCGTTCCCAAATATTTTTCGAAATGTTCTGGATCGTGGAGCGAGAGACGGACGCGCAGGTTATCGAATCCAACAGCCGTGTAGAACGTGTCGATGATGTCCCACACGCGGAGGAATTCCTCTTCGACTTGAATCTGTCGGCAGAAGACGTGTGCGTCGTCTTGGGCAAACGCACGGACGCGAGAAAGGCCATGGAGTTCTCCCGTCTGCTCATCGCGATAACACGTCGTCGTTTCCGCGTAGCGTTGCGGCAAATCTTTATAGGAACGAGGAAGATGATTGTAGATCTGCGTGTGATGCGGGCAGTTCATCGGCTTCATCGCGAACTCATGTCCTTCACGCGTGGTGATGCGGAAGAGTTCGGACGCGAACTTCTGCCAGTGACCGGAGGTTTCATAGAGCTCCTTCTTCGTGATGTGCGGGATCGAGACCTTCATGTATCCCTTCGCCTCTCGAAGTTGCCACACAAAACTGTCGAGGAGATTGCGCAGCAGCGTTCCGCGCGGCGTCCAGAGCGGAAGTCCCGGACCGACGAGATCGCTGAATGTGAAGAGATCGAGTTCTTTGCCGAGCTTTCGGTGATCGCGCTTCTTCGCTTCATCGATCTGCGTCAGGTGCGCATCGAGTTCTTCCTTGCTCGCAAACGCTGCAACGTAGATGCGTGTGAGTTGCTCGCGCGTTTCATCGCCGCGCCAATACGAACCTGCGAGCGCCATGAGCTTGAAACAATCGACGGGAATGTCCTTGAAGCTCTCGACGTGTCCACCACGACAGAGATCGG
>CAZBSN010000131.1:0-2659 GCA_964494435.1 uncultured Candidatus Peribacteria bacterium
GCGATGATCACCTTATGTTGGTTGCACGTTGTGGCGATGATATTGGCGGCTACTGCATCATGGAAAAAACGAAGAACAGGGCTGAACTCTGCGCACTCTATCTTCTACCATCACTTCAGAGGCGAGGGTTGGGAAAAAAACTCGTTGAGAATGCGCTTGAGTGGATCGGTGACGATCGCATGGTGACGCTGACTGTCTTTCGAGATAATGCACAAGCGATCGCGTTCTACGAGAAATGCGGCTTTACGTCGACGGGCGTGACAGGATCGATGACGATTTCCGGTGTCGTCATTCCGGATGTGCAGCTAGGTCGACGAGCTTGCTGACGACGTGCATGCGTGAGCGTCACTCGTCGTTCGAAGAGTCGGGGCTATTTCTTGCCGAGCCCTTCGAGCGCCTTCAGCACTTCAATCGGAACCATCCACACGGTCGTGTTCGACTGATCCGAACTGATGTCATTGATGCTCTGGAGAGTTCTGAGGTGCAGAGCGCCTGGAACGGTTGCGAGCAGTCGCGCGGCTTCGGCCATGTTTTGGGCGGCGCCAACTTCACCTTCGGAATTGATGATCATCGCCTGCTTCTCGCGCTGTGCTTCGGCCACCTTGGCGATCGTCCTCTTGAGTGTTTCAGGGAGAACGATGTCCTTCAATTCTACGGATTGCACGTCGATGCCCCATTCGTCGCTCACTTTGTCGACAACCAACTTAATGCCTTCGCTCACTTGTTTCTTTTTCTGGAGCAAATCATCGAGCGTCACTTCTCCGACGGCGTTGCGCATCGTGGTCTGCGCGAGTTGTGATACGGCATTGAAGAAATCTTCCACTTCGATCACGGCCTTCGATGCGTCCGAGACTTTGAAGTAAATCACCGCATTGATTCGGACCGGAATGTTGTCCTTCGTGATCGCTTCTTGATCCGGGACGTCGACAGCTTTCACGCGGACGTCGACTTTCACTAATTTCTGGAAGATTGGAATGAGGACATGCCAGCCCGGCTGCCACATGCGGCTGTACTTACCCATCGTGAAGAGAATGCCCCGTTCGTACTGATCGATTTGACGGATGCACATGAGCACCAGGATCAGAATGGGCCCTGCGACGGCAATGAGACCGAAGAGTTCCATACTAGAGGGGGGAAGAATGCAGAGCATCGACGATGCTCTGGAAAGAAGACGGTTGTAATGCGGCAATTCCTACAAGCGCTCCGTCGACAGTCGGACATGCGAAGATCGCTTCCGCATTTTCCGGTTTGACCGATGCTCCGTAGATCAGCGGTGTTTCCTCGCGGAGCCCTTTGGGAAGCCATGAACGGATAGTCGTGTGCATTGCTTCGATCTTTGTGGGGATTTCCGCGGTTCCCGTTCCGATTGCCCACGCTGGTTCATAGGCGATGATGAATTCGCCGCTGAGACCATCGATCGCGCTGAGCAGCTGCTCGTGGACGACCTGCTCTGTCTTATTCGCATCTCGATCATTTGCCGTCTCGCCGATGCAGAGAATCGGAATCAGTCCTGCCTCAGACGCGGCAAGCATCTGCGCGTGCACATCATCGAGCGTTTCGCCATGTTTCTGTCTCCTCTCACTGTGTCCACAAATCACGTAGGTGCATCCGCGTTCCTTGAGCATGGCCATCGACACGTCGCCGGTGAACGATCCCTTCTCTTCCGCTCGTCCATACTGACCACCAACCGTGAGCTTCGCGGCAACACAGGCGTCGATATCCAGTGCCGTGGGAAACACGATCACTGTCACATCGTTTGTTGAGCGATAAGGCCCTTTCGGGGCATCAAATCCCTTCGGAAGGGGATTCATCTTCCAGTTGACTGCCAGGATCTTCTTTTGAGACATGGCCGTATCCTACCACTCTTCCCGACAGAGACACCTCTCGGTACGATTGGGGCGTGCAGACCATCGTCCTTGCATCGGATCACGCGGGCTTCCCGTTAAAGGAGAAGGTGAAAAAACATCTAGAGAAGAAAGGAATAGAGGTGGTCGATGTCGGAACCCACAGTGAAGAACAGGTCGATTATCCGCCGATCATCCGTGAAGGATGCGCAGAGGCATTGAAGCGTGGATGCATGGCGATCATCTTTGGTGGGAGCGGCAACGGCGAAGCGATGGCCGCAAATAAGATGCTCGGCATTCGTGCGGCGGTGTGTTATTCGGAAGAGAGCACGAAGCTCGCGCGTGAGCACAATGATGCGAACGTTCTCAGCCTCGGAGGCCGACTTCTCGATCACAATGACGCGTTGAAGTTTGTGGATCTCTTCCTCACAACTCCGTTTGAAGGCGGTCGCCACACGAAACGCGTTGAGGATCTCGATACGCCACTCTCCGCATGAATCTCCTTCTCACGCCCTCCATCCTTTCGGCGGACTTTGCGCATCTCCAAGACGAAATCGACAGTGTTGCGAGTGCGGACTGGATTCAGATGGATGTCATGGACGGACACTTCGTTCCCAATCTCAGCTTTGGTGCACCGGTCGTGAAGTGCCTCAAGACGAATCTCCTCCTCGATGTGCACTTGATGGTCAGCAACCCGCGCGATCGCGTTGCGGAATTCCTCTCCGTCCCCGTGCAGCACATCACGTTCCATGCCGAGGCTGTCCCGGATGTCGATGATCGCCGCACGCTCATTCAGATGATTCGTTCCGGTGGAG
>CAZBSN010000132.1:0-2642 GCA_964494435.1 uncultured Candidatus Peribacteria bacterium
TCTGTTCCTTCACAAGGTCGACGATCTGCACTTCCGGAAATGGCGAACCGCCGAAACGCTCCTTCATTCGTACGATCTGATAGCGACCACTCTCTGTTCGTTCAAAACTTTCGATGCTCGGAGTGGCAGATCCGAGAACGAGCTTCGCACCCGCGTATTTGCAGAGCGTCTCTGCCGTTTCACGCGCGTGGTAGCGAGGAGTTTGTTCGTTCTTGTACGTCCATTCGTGCTCTTCGTCCAAAATCACCAGTCCAAGCTTCTCGCACGGTGCAAACAACGCAGAGCGTGAACCGATAATCACAGCAGCTTCACCCGTTCTTACCTTGAGCCATGCATTCCTTCGCTCGGTATCTGTCAGCTGGCTATGAAGAATGACTGTTTGATCACGCGGAATACGCTCCAGCAAGCGCTCAACGATGTGCTCTGCGAGAAAGATTTCTGGGAGGAGGAGGATCGATTGTTTTCCTTCGGCGATCGCTTGTCGGATGAGCGTCGCATAGATCTCTGTCTTGCCGCTCCCCGCAACGCCAAAGAGCAGAGTTGGCTTGTCGCTCTTCTCAATTGCTGCAACAGCTGCTTGTTGCTCGGCCGTGAGTTCTACTCCTGGTGGGAGTGAGGACTTTGTACTTTCAGGTTCCTTTCCAAGTGAAAGAAAGACTCTATGCCATGGAGTTGGTGGAAGAAAGACGGCGATTGCTTGGCGGAACGTCGTCCGATAGTAATTCGCCACCCACTGCATTGTTTGAAGTGAATGGGCGGGGAGCAGAGGGAGTTCATTCTCAACAGAATCAATTGGCGAGAGCTTCGCTTCGTCCATTTCCCGTGCCGTATCTTCCGCAATGACGATTCCTTGCGTCGCCTTCCCGCGTAATTTCATTCGTACAAGGACTCCTGGCTTTACGCGATCATCATTAGAAACGTACGTTAACCCATTTCCAATAGCCTGAGAGCGCGATAATGGGAGGACGAGCCAGCGCATAAGAGCCTTAGTTTAGAGCTTTTTTGGTCTAGCTGTCATTCAGAGTGTTTTGCTACTGTGACTCGGTGATAGACCAGCTTCAAGATGTCCATTGTGGCGACTTTTCTTTGAGCCACTCCGAGGGTGGCATTGATATTGTGCAGAAAGATGTGGTGCTCGCCACGTGCAGTCACGCACCTCTTCGGCGCGCTTTTGGTCTTCTCGCAGAACAGGCAACGCATCCATCGATGACTCGTTATTCAGACTGCCACGGGTATGTTGATTACCTCATTGGCAGGCGTCGGTATATGGAGAGCGGTGTCGATGTTCGTTTACGTGGTAAGCCGTTACGCGTCGATGAAGCAGCGGAGCTTTTTGGTTTTCCATTTGTGATTCAGTTAGTCTCACAAAAAAGGCAACTTATTCACAGTCTGCTCGCTCTCTGTAGGGATAAGGCGGGAAAATGTGTTGTGACGGATAAAGAGGGCGAAGGAGAAATACACGTTCGCTCGTTGCAGAAAGCTCGAACTGTCTATTCGGTTGGTCGCCAAACTCGTTGCTATCCAGTTCGTAGAATCTATTAATAGTGGTCGGGGCGGCGGGACTTGAACTCGCGGCCTCCTGCTCCCAAAGCAGGCGCTCTAGCCAACTGAGCTACGCCCCGACAAGGGACCCGGAGAGAGTACTGGAACTTCGCCAAGAATAAAACGGGCACCCACTCTCGGATGCCCATTTTACCTTTGTGATGACTATTCTTACTTCTTTCCACCAAAACCAACACCCAAACATACGACTGCGATCGCAGCGTGCAGGTAGTTGTCGGCATCGTTGGCCTCGAAGAGACCGAGAATGTCGCCGCCGTTCACAAATCCGATCACCGTGACGATGCCGTACACGATGCCGAAGACGATCAGGTACATGCGGCTGTACGATTCTCCGCTGGAGGCAGCCGCAATTGCGACCACACCAGAGAGAAGGTGCACGATGTTATGAACCGTGTCGACCTGGAAAATGATGAGTGTTCCATCGACGAAAAAGCCGGCGAGACCGATCAACACGAGGACCACGCCGACGATCCACGTGACAGATTTCGTGAGACTGTTCATGGGGAATGGGGGAGGAAAGTAAAGTAAATTACTCAAAATATAGCAGTGACATTTTGCGCAGCATCCCGAAAGCGCCGATTCGCAAGGGAAAATCGGTAATATGCGGATGATTGACGCACTTTCGAACGGAAGTATGATCTCATGAGTGACTCTCTGTGGGGGAGTGAGAGGTAGTGCTCAGTCTCGTGCACTACTGAGCGGCTCCTTAGATGGGCCGAGAGGGAGGGAGTTGCTCACGGGCACGTTGGAATACGTGCCCGCTCTCTTGCGGTATAATGCTTCCCCATGCCGGTCACCGATCCAACGCAGGCTCCGCTCGCATTTCGACTTCGTCCTGAGACGCTGGAGGATTTTGCCGGTCAGAAACATATCCTCGGTGAAGGCACGGCTCTCCGTACGGCGATTGAGAAAGACGAACTTCGCTCGCTCATTCTTTCTGGCCCGCCTGGAACAGGAAAAACGACACTCGCGCATGTCATTGCGAAGCGAACGAAAGCACGTTTTGTTCAAATTAATGCTGTTCTGAGCGGCGTGAAAGAATTGAAACAAGTGTGTCTTGAAGCGGAAGAGCGGCGGCG
>CAZBSN010000133.1:0-2604 GCA_964494435.1 uncultured Candidatus Peribacteria bacterium
TTTCCTGAAAGAGTCACCGCAATCCAATACGTGTCATTCGCGAGCGACCCGACATAGAGGTACTTCATATTGCCGTTCACTTCGTCATCCTGTGATGCCCCCTCTGTCCACGCGACGAAATTCTGGCTTGGAGAAATCGTCGATCCGTCGTAGAACCCGTCGTACCGTTCATTCAATTTCATCTTCGTGAACCGGAGCGTATCAGGGCTGAAAGAATAGAGATCACCGGATGAATTATCGGTGTCCATCAGCACAACCTTCAGAATTGCCGTGCCGCTTTGAGGAAGGGCAACAACAGCAAGAGTCAAATTCGATCGCTCCTTCAACACAGGCAGAGCATTCTTGATGCTCGATACGAGAATGGACTCCTCTCCTGTGCGCGTGTCGATCGCCACCAACTGTCCATCATACGGCTCTGAGGACCCAGGATTGATGTCGTAGTTGTACCGAACGGTGTATTCCACACCTGCCCTGATCGTAGTCGAAAGGCCCTCGTAGGTTTGCGATGGTTTATCGTTATTGTGCGTGATCAAGCGATACGCCATTTCTGCCATTTCCCCACGCGTGATGAATTGGCCAAAACTCGTGATAGACGTCGGAATTGCTCCATGCATTTCAAGCGTGAGAACGTATGGTCGATACCACGGACAATCACCCTCGCATGCTGGAATCGTCGTCGATGCTTCAAGATCGAATGCATTCACGAGAATTTTTGCTGCTTCCACAAAATTGATACTCGCAGCTGGACGGAACGTTCGATCGGGATATCCCTGTACCCACCCTTTTCGTACGGAGTAACACAGATAGTTTCCATACCACGTATCAAAATCGATATCAGTCATTCGTCCGTAGAGAGCGGTGAATTCACTTTCTGATTCATGCATGAAACAAGGACCAACTCCGCGCACATGCCCTTGGTCATCGTCTGCAGCAACCCACGCCTCAAGGACAATTTTCAGGAATTCCGCACGATTAATATTGAAGTAAGGGGAGAAATACAAACCGTCCTGATATCCCTCAACAACACCTTTTGTCTTGAGGAATGAAATGGCCTCAGCATTGGGATGATCATCCGGCACATCGGAAAAGCCGCTAGGGCATGGCGTGAATTCGCAGTTTGGACCCGTTCGACCTACCCCCGTTCCATCGGGACAGATCTTCAATTCTTTCGTGCATGCCTGCCTCTCTCCTGGGCATGGTGCAAACTCGCAGTTCGGTCCTTCGCGTCCCACGTACGTTTCGCCGTCGGGACAGAGCTTCGCATCCATCGTGCATGCGTACTGTGCGGACGCAGATGAGACGACGCCGAGTGTCAGAAGAATGGGAAGCGAGCGGAGGAGGAGTGTGCGCATATGCGACACATCCTACGCCTTTTCCCGCCGTTCGTAACGCAGTGTCATTCGTAGTACGTCCACTGCGCCTTCGGTTCGCCCTCGCACTGCGTCTCCATTGCCGTCTTCACGATCGTGTTGGAAACGAGATCGTAGTCGTAATAGAAATAGGCCCAGCAACCCGCATCACCCCACGAGCCCTTCAGTTTGATGACGGAGCCTTCGCGCATGCCGAACTCATTGATGTTGTGCTCGCAGCTCCCTTCGGACTTCCACTGGATTCCTGCCGTATCAAGATTCCTCTCAAAAGGCTTGTAGAGCAGGAAGGTACTCCCCCCGCAGTAGCCGCCGCTATAGATGGCCATGAAAAGCGAACCGTCGAGCGCCAGACATCCTTCGGAGAACTGAGCAGTGTCCAAGTCGAACCCGTTCTCCTTCGCCTGCGTCGAGAAGTCCGCGAACCATGCGTGATTGGCGTACGACGCCACTTTCCCGCACCCATTGAACGTCTTGCTACCACGGGCGATGTCCTCATACGAACGGTTCTGGCCGTGCGAGACGCCTGTCTTCAGTCGGTAGATCATCTCGGCCATTTCACCGCGAGTGATGTTTTGGTCGAAGCGCGTGATCGACGTCGGTATGGCATTTTTCATCTCCAGCATGAGTACGTAGGAGCGGTACCAGGGGCATTTGACAGGTCCGGAGACTTCGCAGCCCGGAATCGTCGTCGATGCTTCGAGTTCGAACATATTCGACAGGATTTTCGCCGCTTCGACAAAATTGATGGAAGTGCTGGGACGGAACGTGCCGTCGGGATATCCGTCGATCCAATCCCTGCCATAGGCAGTACAAAGAGGTAGCTGATACCAGATACCCTGCACGACGTCGGAGAAGGCAAAGAATCCCTGAGGGTTCTGTTCCGAATGGCGCTCAAAACAGTCGCTGTCGAGCGTGTTGATCTTCGCATATTCATCGTACGTCATCTCGTACTCAAGCCATTTCGTGGCGATGATGAATTTCACGAACTCCGCGCGATTGATCGTTTGATCTGGTTTGAATGTGCCGTCTTCATAACCCTGCACGATACCTTGCGACTTCACGTAGAAAATCGCGTCGGCGTTCTCGTGGTCAGACGACACGTCTGAGAATGGAGCTCCTTCCTCGCCGCCGTCCATGTGGCATGGTGCGGCGAAGTAGTTGATGACGTGGCCGTCTTCACTGCAACGCGGATGCGTCTTGCCGTTGGCGCAGACGTGCGGCGAGCAGCTTTCCA
>CAZBSN010000134.1:0-2588 GCA_964494435.1 uncultured Candidatus Peribacteria bacterium
GTCGATTGTCGATTGAGAGCCGGTTTCTTCCACGAACGTCGTGTCCAAGGCAAAGTTCACCATCTGTTCCGTAAGCACATCGTAGTAACTCTCGGCATAGAGGGGATTGCGCAGTCGTTCTTGAAGCGATTGATCCTTTGTTGGCAGTGCGGCTTGGTTGCCGCAGGCCGTGAGGACGAGTGTGGCGCAGATTAGGGAGAGACGGAACTTCATGAGAATGGGGAAATGAGAGATGCAGTATACCGCGAGAAGCAATGGGGCGTCAGGGCCTAATGAAACGCTTGCGATCGACGAACCGTACGTTGCGTTTTTCGAGTTCCCGCAGGTGCCCAAAGGACTCGCGGTTCGGCTGTTCCAATTGTTCTTGCTCACCAAAACTGAGCCCCTCAAAGATGAGGGACGTGGGAAGTCCGTCACTGCGTTGCAGTCTTGCTTGTTCACGAAGACGACGAAGCATTTCTTGAGGCTCAGTATCCTGCGTGATAATGAGGGCATCGTGTTGTTCATCATCGTGGTCTGTCTCGGTGGCATTCTCCACGACGGTCGTCTCTTCAATTTCTTCTGATGTTTCGTCGATCTTCTGTTCCCACGCATCGGACGTTTGACCTGCCCTGCGTCTGCGGAGTCTCGCTTGCATACCTCCAAAGAAGAGTGCGGCGGCTTCGGGGTCTTGTTCCAGAATGTAGCGATAGTACTTTGCAACGTGTGCCGGAACTTTGTACGGGAGCAGGTTCAGGCTCTCCATTGATGCCTCGATCTGCTCCTGATCGTTCAGTTCCACCTTCTTCTCCCGCTCTCCCGCTCGTTTCGATGCAATGATTTTGAGCAGTGTTGGAACATCAGGATCGTCTTCATGTTTCTCGCGGAGAATATCCAATTGCCTTTCAGCAGTCGTGAGATCATCCAGATCGATAGAATTTCGAATGTTCCCCTTATGCCGATCGAGTGCTGTCTCCTCGCCTTTCTTCCTCCGCTCTGCTGCATTGAGGCGCGATGTAAGATCTGAAAGCGTGTTCAGGCGATCGTCGTAGGATTTCGAGAGGAATTCCTTCTCTCGCGGGAAGGCGACGGCCACTGGTTTCTCCAGCGAATTCCATTGCGATTCGAGCGTGTCGTAGCGATCTCGTGTCTTTCGCCAATTGGCGATGAATGGAAGAAGGATTTCGTCGTGGAATTGTTCGGGATTCTCGCTCTGGATCATGCGTTGTAACCAACGACCAACCTTCGAGCGGTGCATGCATGGCTTTTCGCCGCTTGCCTCTGCTAAGAGCATTGCTTCGGTCGAGCGCAGGAGCTGAGTTTTTTTGTTCGAACATGCGTCGATCGCAGCACTCGCGGTGTCGGTCTTCCGACGTCGCTCTGCGTAGGGGAGTGCGAGGAATTGGTCGATGTTTTCCAGATCGTGTAATTCGGGAAGTTCCTTTCCTGAAAGTTTCGCCCTCTTTGCACGCGCCAACACTGCGCTCCGATCTCGTTTGAGGGTCTCCAGACGTTTTCGCATCGCCGGCCATTCTTTCTTGTACCAATCGCTGCGTTTCATTTCGAGGAGGCTTGGATCTTCGAATGCGTTCATTAATTTTGCATACGCCTCCGAGCTCATGAGTTTGTCCTTCACTGCTTTTTCCAATTCCGCTTCGAAGAATTCCCGCTCATGTGCCGCCTTTGCGATCAGCTTATTGAGCAAATCAACGTTCTGCTCCATCCATTGCAGGCGCTCGGAGCGGAGGCTGCCGTCTTCTGCTTCGATGCGGAGCTTCTCGTACATTTCGATTGTCGCACTCTTCGTCGCATCAGAAAGAATGCCCGGTGAGACAGACTCCAAGCGTCCTTTACACTTATTGATGAGTTTATCGATCTGCGAGAGGGCGTGTTCCCGCTCGCCTGTTTCGACGTTCGTCTGTTCGCCGGTAGCCGTGAGTTCTTGTGGCATGGGTCAGGAGAGTGTGGCGACGATATGCGAGGAGATCAAGAGTCTCTTCTCAACAAATAGTGTCTGGTGAATGACGAGGACCCTACATGTTGTATTTCCGCCCAATAAACGATGCCCTCGCTCTTCGAGAAGTCTGTGGGTATTCTCTGTCCATCATGATTCTGTCCGATCGAGACATCAAAGCCGTCATTAAGAGCGGCAGAGTGAAAATCGACTCACCCGATCAGCAACTCTTCGACATGCACATCCATGCATCGAGCATGGACCTTCGACTCGGCAATATCTTCAAGCTCTACGAGCACAGCCAGTTTGCGATGCTGGATCCGAAGCGACCGGAGACGTTCAAAGGACGCACGCGCCTCATCACCATC
Organism: uncultured Candidatus Peribacteria bacterium; assembly: GCA_964494435.1. Taxonomy (GTDB): domain Bacteria; phylum Patescibacteriota; class Gracilibacteria; order Peribacterales; family Peribacteraceae; genus DALYDP01. The sequence continues at coordinate 2,302 of CAZBSN010000134.1, forward strand.
GCCGATGGAGAACCGTTCATCGTCCAGCCGGGAGAATTCGTTCTCGGCGTCACGATGGAAACGATCACGGTCCCGGATGACCTCGTCGTCCGCGTTGAAGGCCGCAGCTCACTTGGTCGTCTTGGGATCATCGTGCACTCCACAGCTGGGTTCGTGGATCCTGGTTTCTCCGGCACGATCACGCTCGAAATCAGCAATTTGAACCGCATGCCTGTAGCGCTCTATCCCGGCATGCGCATCTGCCAACTCGCATTTGAGCAGATGTCGAGCCCCGCCGAAACGCCGTA
>CAZBSN010000135.1:0-2568 GCA_964494435.1 uncultured Candidatus Peribacteria bacterium
CGCAGCTCGTGTCGCTGCTCAGGACAGACGCGCGGGATGGGCAGGTTCCTGTCGCGGTAAAACTTCAATTCCTGTGGAATGATCTTGTACGGCTTGCCTGTGATGGAGCACGTGAGGATTTGCTTCAAGATATCGTCTTTCACATCCGCAATATCGTCTGGGATGTCGTATGCGGGACCCATGTACTTCTTCTCTGTCTCATCCTCCTCATGCCACTTCGCACCGAGTGCGATGGATTCTTCTTTCGTGAGCGGGTAGTAGCCGCCAGCGACCGATTCGTTGTAGCCAAAAGCACTCATGCTTGATGGGAAGAACTCGCCCCATTCGCCCGTTTTGCGCATATGCTCAATGATCTGCGGCACAAGCGCCTGGTATTCCTCCTTCGTATACTGCTTGTTTAAGATGCAATATTCGTTCTTCTTGAGCCCCACGCAACCAAACAAGTTCGCAGAGTTGAAACATGAGTCGCAGTAGAGATTGTCATGCACGTTCGACCACGTATCGACGCAGAATTGGTTCCGCGACGTGTTGTAACCAGAGGTCATGACTTCGTAGAGCAATTCGGCGTTGAATCCCCACACGTCGTAGTCCATGCAGTCGACTGCCTGGTTCATGAGATCGGTGCAGTAGGTGCAATCGCGAACATCGTTGCATTGGTAACATTCACGAACGTTCTGCGTGTTGTTCAGAAAATCTCCCGTGCTATTTTCCGTCGACACGTTGTGATGGGATTTCACCGGTTGCTGCACAAACCATTCACGCAACGAGCCCTTTGCTTGTTCGAGAGTTGAATGTCTCGATAACTGAAATTCGGCGAGTCTCTTTTCATATGCTTCCTTTCCTAGTTCTTCATTGAAAATGCAGTATTCTTTGTTGCGGAGATTCACGCAGCCAAAGCAATTATTGCAACTTTTACAGTCTTTGAGGAAATAGCTGTCATGGCAGTTCTCGCAGTTTTGAGAAAAGGAGAGACGCGTGCAGCGCAAACAATCAATGCATTCGTAACAGAGTTCCGAATGGTACGCGCGGAGCGAGTCCACACACGAAACAGTGTACTTGCCTGTTTGTAGATAGAGACCGTTCTCACAGTAGTCGCTGTTGAACACCAAGTAGCAATTCTTCATGAATCCCGTTTGATTCGTGTAATCACTATTTTCGTTCGACGTGTCGCATGCGACACACATGTGCGGAACACTCCACTTCAATTCCTTGAACTGCTCGAAGAATGATCGGGAGAAATCAAAATCTCTGCTGTGCTCACGGGCATCCCAGCCATCGCCCCACCACTCGCTGTTGATATAAATCTTGAGCGCCGGATCGAAGTACTGGGAGATGATCTGCTTCCCTGTCTTGTCACATTTTCGGTGATATAGATTCCGTTCATTGCGATGAGAGAACCTGCGCTTGCGTCGACACGTCGGACAGAGCGTCGGCGGAGGAATCAGTTCCTTCTTCTCGTTGAACACAGGTGACACCTTCTCGTAGAAGGCGAGATCTTCGTCGCGAATCTCGAAGCCGGTAGAGCACTGGCGACAGGTAGGCATAGGAGGGATTAAGAAAAATCCTGAGCCTATGATTCCGGCCCAGTGTTTGCAGTATGCAATGTATAGTCAAAGTTGTCCAACATCGATTGGATACATTAAATATTATGTTTAATATAAGCCAAAAAGTATGATACCGATCCTGTAGAAAATATTCTACAACAGTGCTATACTAAGGACGTGATCAGCGAACTTCTGAAGATCGGCCTGAGCCCAGAAGAGGCCAAAGTCTATCTCTCGTGCCTCGAAATTAACGGCGGCCCAGTCTCTGTGATCGCCCGCAAAGCGGGCGTTCATCGCGTCAGCTGTTACCACACAATCGAAAACCTGCTCGCGAAACAACTCCTGAGTCAGTACACGAAGAACGGCGTGAAGTACTTCTCGCCCGAACCGCCAGAACAACTTCTAAAAATGGCGGAGGAACAAGTGACACTCACGAAGAATATCCTCCCGCAGCTCCTCTCCGTCGCGACGGCGACGGCATTCCGCCCAAAGATCCGGTTTTACGAAGGACGCGACGGTGTGGAGCGCGTCTTTGAGGAATCACTGGAAGCGAAAGGAGAAATCCTCGGTTATACGAACCTCGCGCACATTACGACATTTTTCCCGGAGTTTTTCGAAGATTACACACACAGCAAACTCCGCAAGAAAATCAAAACACGCTACCTCTCACCGAATACGGCGGAGAGCGTACACGTGCTCGATCCATTCTTGCCAAAGAACTACGACGAGAACCTCATTGAGATCTTGCTCGTGAATAAGCAGCAATTCCTCTTTGAGAATGAAGTGCTCATCTTCAATCACTCGGTCGGCATCGTGTCGCTCAACGAGGATGAACTCCTTGGTCTCATCGTCGAGAGCGCCACATTCGCACGTACGATGAAAGCGGTGTTCGACCTCGCCTGGCTGGGTGCAACGGCGTTTATCGCGAAGTAATGCAGCGATCAGCCGTGATGTCTTCTTGAACCCCTTTTTTGTGTTCATCTCATTGACACATTCACACTAACCTAGTTGAATGAAGAACTAT
>CAZBSN010000136.1:0-2566 GCA_964494435.1 uncultured Candidatus Peribacteria bacterium
TGTCTTCGATCGGAGGATCGGCGTGTCTTGACCGGTGATGATCGGGCGGACCATACCCGAATATTACCGCAATGCAGGCGTCCGCGTCTCCATGAAGCTCGCTTTGCGGCGCAGCTCGTCCAGGGACTGAATATTTCCCGCCGCTATCATCTTCATGAAGAGCTGTGCCGTGTGGAGCACGTCTGGAAGCGCGCGGTGGCGCCCCTCTGGGATTGGCATTTGAAAGCGCTCACTCAAGATGTCCAAGCTGTGACGGAATGCCTGTGGGTAGAGGCTTTGACTCAGGCGCATCGAGCAGAAACACTCCGGCAGATCGACGTAGCCCCAACAGAATTCCTTTTCATTTTGCAGGAATGACATGTCGAACGCTGCGTTGTGGGCGATGAGGATCGAGCGCTCGGCGAACGCCAAAAATTCCGGCAAGACGGTCATGATGGTTGGCGCACTCGCGACGTCTTGATCGTTGATGCCATTCACCTGGCGTGCCTCGGCGGGGATCGGCCTCTCCGGGTTCACGAAACAGCTGAACGTTCGATTAGTGATGTGTCCGTTCTCGATTCTCACACCTGCAATTTCGATGATTCTGTGGCCTTTTTTGGGATCCAGCCCCGTTGTTTCGAGGTCAAAAACGGTGATGGCTGGAAGCGCCATAGGACGTTGATCGTACGGCTCGCGAGATGCGAAGTGTAGTGGATTGGATTGACGTTCAGGCGCGTGATGGGACATCGATGTATGCTCGCCACATGCGACGCAAAAACGGCGTTCCGCTGGCTCGCGTTCTCTCAAAATTAGGTGGGATCTACGATCCGCCTCTCACATTTTTAACGTATCGAACAACGCTCGATTTGCTTGTAGCGGTCATCCTCTCTGCCCAATGTACTGATGCGATGGTAAATCGGATTACGAGTGAAACTCTGTACCGAAAATATGCGAAGCCCGAAGACTACGTCCGCGTTCCACGCGAAGAATTGGAGCAGGATATCCGTCGCAGTGGGCACTACCACGCGAAGGCCAAGTACATTCAGGAGACGTGCCAGTTGCTCATCGAACGCCACAAAGGAGAGGTTCCAGAGACGATGGAGGAACTAATCGAATTGCGCGGTGTGGGACGTAAAACGGCGTCGGTCGTTCTCTCTGCAGCGTTTGGGAAGAACGAGGGAATTGCGGTCGATACGCACGTTCAGAGACTCTCACAGCGTCTCGGTCTTTCCACACACCACGATCCAAAGAAGATCGAGCTCGACCTCATGGAAGCTGCTCCACGAAAGAAGTGGCGGGACGTGACGGTGCTCCTCATCAGTCATGGTCGTGCTATCTGCACGGCGAGGGGGAGGAAGTGCGGAGCGTGTGTATTCAAGAAGGAGTGTCCGTCGTCGCTGGTGCTGGGGAAGCCGGATTTGGCGGTGCCCAAATCGTGAGGGAACCAAGGTTCCCCCACGAGCCCCCTCCTTCAAGGAGTCCTGCAGCCGGGCGAAGCCCGGCTTCGGACGGTCCGTCCTTCGACAGGCTCAGGACGGTAGTTGAGACGGCTTCGCCGTCACGAAAGATAACGAATAAAAGCACAAAGAATTCCCTCTCCCACGGGGAGAGGGTTAGGGTGAGGGGGCCACTGGAGGTCTGAGAGAGTTCGTCATCATTCGTGCTAGACTAAACTCCTCATGCTCCTCGCACTCGCACTCTTTCTTTCCGGAATCCTCACGATCTTTCTTCCGTGCATCCTTCCGCTCGTCCCGGTCGTCCTTGGTGTGAGCGTTGCAGGCAGGAATAGACTTCGACCACTCATGACGGTGCTCGGCATGGTTGTGTCGTTTGTTCTGCTCACCTTCGCCATTCACTTCTTCTTGAGTAGCTTCCCAGCAGTTGCCGATCTCTTCCGCACGGCGACGTTCGCGATTCTCTTCCTCTTTGGCGTTGGTTTCCTCACGAATTCGAGGCTTCTGCGTCAGGTGGGCTGCGTTGCGGCCGCTCTCTTCTTTCTCGATGACGGTTGGCTCGCGGTGATCATCGCAGCCATTCCAATCTTCGCTGCGATGGAGATGGCAGGAGTTCTCGCCACGCGTATTCAGCAAGCGGGAACTGACGTCCAAGTCACGACCCGTGGAATCTTCGGTGCGGATTCTCCCATCACTGCGTTCCTCATTGGTCTCACCCTCGGACTTATCTGGGTTCCGTGCGCAGGCCCAGCACTTGGCTTTGCATTCGCGCTCGTCCGTGATGAACCGGGACTGAATGCGGCGTTCTACCTCACATGCTATGCCCTTGGAACAGCTGTTCCGCTTCTCCTCGTTGGCTATGGAGGCCAGTGGGCTGTGCGATCAGTTCGTCTCCTCAGCGCCTATACAGGCCTCGTCGAACGCGGTGCCGGCGTTCTCCTTATTGTGACAGCGATCTTGCTCCAGCTACAGACCTTTGAACGCCTGCAGATCTGGCTCGTCGATAACACTCCCTTTGGCGATCTTGGAACGAGGCTCGAAGAGATGATCGTCGGCGAGTCATTCGAGGAATCATCATCCGGTTCGGTTCTTCCGTTCAACTCTATGGATCTTCCAAAAATCAGCCGCGCACC
>CAZBSN010000137.1:0-2554 GCA_964494435.1 uncultured Candidatus Peribacteria bacterium
CCATGCCCGTTGCAAATCCGTACCCAACGATGAGACCAATAAGGCCCATCGAGACGGCGAACCAAGGAGTATTCGTTGAGGAGTCACTCATGAAGGAAGAGGGGAAAGTGAAGGCATCCTACGCGAGTGATCGGAGACCAGAAAGCGATCCGACAGAATATAAGAGTTTCATCAACCCAATCGGTCTGCTACCCTGCATCCCATTTCTCTTCACATTCATCTATGAACAACCCCTTTGAGTGGACCATCCAATCGGAGGAGTGCCTCACTCTTGCAAAGCAGAAGGCCAGCGAAATTGGTGACAAAACCATAGGGGGTCTTCACATCGTCGCTGGTCTGATGCATGAAACAAGTAGAGATATGGAAGGCTCTGTTGTACTCCGAGAAGAACTGAGTAAGCGTGATCCTGAATTGCAAAAGAGTACGGACGTACTTGCTCACAGAGTGGACGCCGTTCTGTCTAGGCTTCTAGGGCCCATCTACAAAGGGGATGCCAAAAAAGAGCCAAAACTTCGCGCGAACCTACTGAAGAGACTTGAACGAATTTTAGGAGTGCAACGCGCAACACACGCCGACACAATCCACCTCCTCCAGGCAATCGTCGATGAAAAAGATGTCTGGCCCTTTCTCGAAATTTTTGGCACAAGTCGCCGCGATATGATGCAAGCGATCGCCGAAGCGCGAAAAGTGAAATAGCTGAGATCACGTATTGTGGAACTTCTTATGCACCTCCTTCAATTGGGGATTCGTGACATGGGTGTAGATCTGCGTGGTCGAAAGATCCTGGTGACCGAGAAGTTCTTGGACAGAACGGAGATCGGCGCCATTGCGAAGTAAATCCGTCGCAAAACTGTGGCGAAGCGTGTGCGGAGAGGGATCGCTCACAACTCCGGCTTGAAGCGCGTACTTCTTCACCAAGTTATAGATGCTGATACGCGACAGTCTGAATTGTTCACCCGGCGGCATGATGTTTGTCGCTTGTTCGGGATTACGAATGAAGAGGGGAACAAGATGATCCGTTCGACTCTCCAAGTAGTCACCAATCGTCTCGACGGCTGCATCGGAGAGGAACACCACGCGGATCTTCCCCCGCTTTCCGCGGACAGAGATCTCCCGCGTCTTTGTATTAATGTCTTTGCAGTTGAGGCTTCGCAGTTCTGCGAGACGAAGACCGGTCGAGAAGAAGAGTTGGAGGATTGCGCGATCACGCTTCCCCATTCGCGTTGATGTATCAGGTGCATGCAGCAAGCGGTCGAGCTCTTCCCGCGTGAGCACCTTCACCTGCCGCGTTGTTTCCTTAAAACGACGGATCCTATCGGGTGGATAGACGTCGAGTTCTTCCTCCTGAAGAAGGTAACGCAGAAAGGCTCGGAGGATCGTGAGGTGATGGTTCCGAGTCCTAACACCCAAGAGGCGATTGTTGCGGGTGACCTCGGTCCCCAGGCGATACTTGAAGTCGCGCACAGTATTCTTATCAATGTTAGTCACAGACTTAACAGACAACAATTTCTGGATCAGCGTCAAGGACTCGCGATAGTTCTTCACGGTCAGAGGGGACTTGTTCTCTTCCGTCTGAAGATAGACGAGATAGCGATCAACGGCCGCCGGGAACATCAGGGGAGCGGATGCAGGAGACATACCTGGGTTAACATAATGCATTTTATGTTAACTATTCAATTGACCTTTAAGCGTTTTCTGTGGTGTTTATGTACTCCCGGATCCTACAGGCTCGTTTGCTGGCCAGGAACATCATCATACGTTTCGAGTGCAAAAATTGCATCAAGTCCGAACGCATAATACGTGTACGCAGCGAGTTCGCGGAAAACGCTCAACCACTCCCCCTTCAGCGGACGTTCCGAAATCCCATAATATTCAAGGTCTGCAAGACCCGCCCGTTTTGCCAGGAGACGGATGCGCGCCAGATGGTACTGATCACTGACCGCGACGACGGATGAACAGTTCGATCGAACGAGCTCTGCGGACTTTTCGATGTTCTCCTTCGTGGACCGTGATGTTTCTTCGAGGAGGATTGCTTCCGCCGGCACGCCACGGTCCAGTGCTTGATTGCGCATGACAGCCGCTTCGCTCAGATGAAATGCATCTCCTTTGCCGCCACTGAAGATGAGGAGGCGGACGTTGTCGTCTCTCCACAGTTCAATGGCGCCGTGCACACGACGCTCCAACGCGGGGCCTGGGCTGTTATTACGTAGAATCGCAGCCCCAAAGACGAGCGCACAATCCTTCGGGAAATCGGTTGTGAGGGTAAAGCCACGAAGGATGAGAATGAGCGACAGGAGTACTGAGGAGGCTCCAATGCCGATTGCAGCAAGGATGCCAAACGCCAACGAACGGAAAACGGTCTTCATTATTCAGGGACAATCGAAATATGCGCGGGAATGGCGGGCAATCGTCCACTCCACGGTGGCCACATCGAGAGCGACGCCGTTTCAACTTCCGGCATGTTCCGAACGATGCGGAGGGCGTCTTCAACGCTCAACCCCACGATCTGATCGCGGACGCGTTTGCCAAAGAGCGCACCGTCTGGGGTCAGCGG
>CAZBSN010000138.1:0-2475 GCA_964494435.1 uncultured Candidatus Peribacteria bacterium
TGAAAGAGACGTATGAAAGTCTCATCGCCGCGCCGGACGAGATGCCACCGCATGTGCAAGTCCTCACCCGCATCAAACCAGCAATGCTTGAGGGGCAACCGACGTTTTCGCAGATGTCACAGGCGTTCTTGGACGCACTTGGAGAGAACACATTGCTCGTAGGACAGAATTTGGCGTTCGACCTGGGCATGCTCAAAGGTGAAGGACTCGATCTCACGCATCGACCATGGATCGACACGTCACTCTTGGCGTCAGTCGCGTTTCCGGAATTGAAAAGTTACTCGTTGCAGTATCTAAGCAACGCTCTCGACCTCCCGCATGACCCACCACACCGCGCACTGGGGGATGTTCGCGCAACCGCAGCTCTTCTTGCTGCCATTTGGGAGCGACTCTGCGAACTCCCAGCAACGCAGATCGCTGAAGCGAAGGAATTGATGCGACGTTCGAGTGAAGGGTATCGTATGTTCTTCGAAGCATTGCCCGAAATAGGAGGGGATGGAAAATGGCTTGAACGAGCGAAGAAACAGCCACTCGTTCCACAGAAAGAACGCATTGCTCCGCCGAAAGCAGCCCCAGGTGCTGTCACACTCTTGGAAGAACCACTCGATCCTGGATTTCTTCCTGCACTCATCGCGGGAGCAGCCGGTGACGGCGTTGAGACGTGGATCGCAGTGAAGAATTTGGACACCGCCATCCGCCGTCATGCATTTCCGGACGGAGTAGACGTTGTACATCCTCCGCTACAACTGCTCGACTCCGATGCTGCGAAGCGGATGCGCGAACAGCCGACGCTTCTGCCAGAAGAAGCGACTCTGAGTTTGAAAATTTCCTGGTTCGGAGCACACACTCGCTCTGAACTTCCACTACACGCTGGTGAAAAAGACACATGGAACGGAAAGATGGCAACGACAGAGGAACATCCGCTCTATCGCAAACAGTTGGAAGGAAAAGCACATGTGCGACTCGTCGATCACCGCCAACTGCTGTCATTTTTACAGAGCGAGGAGAAGGTGATTAAAGACGGAAGTCGCATCATTGTGGACGATGCATCGATGCTCGAAGACACAGCAACAAAGGCCTATGGCGCATCCGTCGCGCTGGATGATTTGCGAGCGGCTGCACAGGGCAACCCATTACTCATGAGCCTCGCGGATAAAGCAGCACTCTGGGCGGAGACGGTGAAAATAGGAGAAGACCAGCATGCGATCACCGCTGCAGATCTCAGTCGACGTGAAACGCAGGGCTTGAAGCAATTACTCGAAGAGACGATGAAGGATTCGGCATTCGCACCACGCATGCAGTACCTGCTCTCAGAGCTGACGCGTGTACTTTCACCACGAACCGACGTCCCGATGCTCACGTGGATCGAAACGAGGCAACAGAGCGGCTCTGTATCGCTGCATTCTGCTCCAGAACGTATTGATCTCATTCTCAAAAACACGCTCTTCCTGCCGTACGCAACGATCCTTCTCACACCTCCTGCTTTGGAAGGGATTCTTCCGGCTGTTCTCCCTGCAGAAGTACGACAGGAATTAGTGGAAGCAAATGAAAGTGCTCTCCACATGCTCCCGATTGGTTTCCCGGAGGAAACGCTCGAAGACACGTTGCAGAGCCCGCCAGCGGGCAAGACGATCATCCTCGCGGGAAGTAAACGCATGATTGAAACGGCGTTCGTGAATCATACGGAACGCTTGGAGAGTGAAGGTGTGACGCTGATCTGCCAGGGGCTCTCCGGCGGTCAGGGGCGCATGGAGAGTGATTTCCTCGCAAGTGAAGGGACGACGCTGTGGCTGCTCACGCCGTGGATGTATGAGGGCATTGAGCTGCCGCTCGGCAGCGCCGACCACCTCGTCCTCGACAGTTTGCCCTTCGATCATCCGGGCCAAGTCATTTTTGCTCGTCGAAAAGACCGGATGCAGAACGGTTTTGAAGATTATGCGATGCCACGCGTGTTGCACCGACTCTTCCGTCTGCTCAGGACATTCTCACGACACAAAACAGAACAGGGCGACGTAAAAATTCTGGACAAGCGCATGCGCGAGCGCAGTTACGGCAAGCGCGTTCAATCCTATCTGGAAGAATTTGCGATTCCTGGCGCTGCGCCCGCGTTCGTGAAGAAAACAGTAAGCACCACTACGCCGGAACCGGTCAAAAAGCCGCGCACGAAGAAGAGTGAAGACAGCCCGCAGCAATCACTACCTTTGTGAGATTCCGAGATGCCCAGATTCCAGGAATCCCGGAATCCTGGTTTCTTGGAATCCTCCCTAAATCATTACTGCGCTTCAGACAACACTGGAGGGAAACACAGTATCCCTTTGTCTTCTCCCGTGTCGTTACATCCCGGCGGCGTTTCACACTGTGTCGCCTTGCCGTCCGTATAGAGAACGTATCGCGGCTGATCATCGTCGCACTGCACTTTACATGCATGCGGTTCGTTCCATCCCGTGAATGCGTACTCGACGACGATCGGGTCAC
>CAZBSN010000139.1:0-2413 GCA_964494435.1 uncultured Candidatus Peribacteria bacterium
CGTTCGTCTCTGGGAGCTTCTGCTTGATGATGTCGGCTTCGATCGTGACGCCGAGGTGATTGGCCTGACCTGTGAGGTCAGCGGAGAGGTGGTAATCGACTCCTCCCATCTTGAACCCCGAGCTGCGGAGGTAGCACCAGAGCACCGTAAACATGCCGAGCTTGTGCGCTTCGTGGAATTCGCGGCTCACCTCAACGATTTGGCGGCCTGACTCAGGAGATCCGAAGTAAATCGTGGCGCCCACACCAGCGGCTCCCATGTTCTTTGCCTGCTGCGCAGAACCGAACATCACCTGGTCGAACTTGTTTGGGTACGTGAGAAGTTCATTGTGGTTGAGTTTCATGATGAACGGAATCTTGTCCGCATACTTCTTTGAGACCATGCCGAGGACGCCGAGCGTGGAGGCGACGGCGTTGCATCCACCCTCGATTGCGAGCTGCACGATGTTCTCCGGATCGAAGTAGTCGGGGTTCTTCGCAAACGACGCACCAGCGGAGTGTTCGATGCCCTGGTCCACCGGAAGGATGGAGAGGTACCCCGTGTTCCCCAGTCGTCCATGACCATAGATGGCCTGGAGATTCTTTTGCACGTCCGCCGAACGATCCGAGTCTTTAAAGACCTTCTTCACCAAATCCGGGCTTGGCAGGTGGAGGCGATCCTTGGAGATTTTGGCTTGATGGTTCAGGAGGCTGTCAGCCTGAGGTCCAAGGAGGGTTTTGATGGCGGAAAAGTCCATGGGAGGGAGGAGAAAGTGGCAAGAGCGTAGCATGAAATTCCCCGTGCAAGAAAAAGCAGCCAGTTCTTGTTGCTTTGTCGTTTTTTCGAACGTACATTCCTCCCGCTATGCTCAGGGTCGCAATCAATGGATACGGGCGCATCGGCCGCAACGTCCATCGTCAATTTCTCGAAAAATACAGAGATCAGGTCGAAGTCGTCGCAGTGAACGCATCGTCGGATTCGAAGATGCGGGCATACCTCCTCAAGTACGACTCGCTGCACGGCGTCTTGCACCACGACATCCAAGTAGATGGTGATCACTTCACAGTCGATGGAAAGCAGGTCCAGGTCATCCGCGAGAAGGATCCGGCGAAGTGTCCGTGGAAAGACCTCAAGATTGATATCGTTATTGAATCCACTGGAAACTTCACGACCAAGGAAACTGCAGGGGCTCACCTGACGGCCGGCGCTCGGAAAGTGATCGTGACCGCTCCGATGAAAGACGACACGCCGATGTTCGTGAAGGGTGTGAACGATGAGCTGCTCCAGAAAGACATGGCGATCATCTCGAACGCCTCGTGCACGACGAACTGCATCGCCCCGGTCATTCAGGTGATGGACGCCGCATTCGGCATTGAGTATCTCCTCGTGAGTTCGGTTCACGCATACACGGCGTCTCAAGCGCTCCTCGACAACAACTCGCCGGAAGCGGGAGAGGAACTCCGCCGCGCCCGTGCGGCAACGCTCTCCGTGATCCCCACGAAGACAGGAGCAGTGAAAGCCTGCAATGTGATCTTCCCCCACCTCAAGGGCCGCATGGACGGCATGGCCTTCCGCGTCCCGGTCCCGACCGTGAGCTGCGCCTACATGGCGTTCACCCTCAAGAAGGACACGACGAAGGAAGAGATCAAAGAGAAATTGGAAGCCGCCGCGGCGTCTCCCCGGATGAAGAACGTCCTCTCGATCTCCGAGGATCAATGCGTCTCGATCGACTTCCAGACCGATCCCCACTCCTCGATCATTGATTGGCCGTCGACGAAGGTCGTGGCGGGCAAAGCGGTGCAGCTCCTCAGCTGGTACGATAACGAATGGGGGTACGCCATGCGCGTGACGGAAATGACCCTCACCCTCGGTTCTCACCTCTGAATCCCATGCCTACCCGCTCCCGCCAATCGCTCAACTCCCACCTCTTCGAGAGCGGCGTCAGCGACGATCTGCGCCACCTCATCAACGACATCGCGCGCGGCGGGAAGTACGTCCATAACGCCATCCGTACGACGGACTTGGGATTGGCCGGATCGGAGAACACGTTCGGCGAAGAGCAACTGAAGCTCGACGTCCTCAGCAATAACATCATCAAAGAACACTTGAACGAAAGTCACCTCGTTCACAGTTACGCATCAGAGGAAGAGCCAGGTCTCGCCTGTCTTCAGAAAGACGGCAAGTACACGGTTGTCTTCGATCCCTTGGATGGTTCCTCACTCGTCGATGCAAACCTCGCGATTGGGTCGATCTTTGGTATCTATGAAAAGTCGGATGATCTCACAGGCAAGAAGCCTCGCGAGCAGGTCGCAGCTCTCTACTTGGTCTACGGACCGCGCACGGTGCTCGTCTACTGCTGCGGCATGGGCGTGCATGCGTTCTTCTTGAACGAAGTCGGCGAGTTCGTGGAGCTCCAGCAGAACATCCGCATGAC
>CAZBSN010000140.1:0-2341 GCA_964494435.1 uncultured Candidatus Peribacteria bacterium
AAGCCGTGTTTGCGGAGCCGGCGGCGCCATTTGAGCTTTCCGAGCATTGCCGGGGGAGCCTACAGAGCTGGTCTTGAAGCGTCAAGCGCGGCGCACACGGTTTAGTCGTATTTAACCGTTTCTTCGGGCTGATTGGTCGCTTCGTTTGCCCTCCTGGCGGCTATAAAGAGGAGATCTCCCAGGCGATTCAAGAAGATCAGCGCTTCACCGTTGATCTCGGATTCGTTCAGGAGGGCTACCGCACATCGTTCGGCGCGACGGCACACCGTGCGGGCATGGTGCAGGAGGGCTCCGCTTCTACTCCCTCCAGGCAGGATGAATTTCGTGAGAGCGGGGAGGGTGGGTTCAATGCGCGCGATCCATGCATCGAGCAGTCCCACGTGCTCCGGTCCGATTCGCTGCGTCTTCGCTTTGGTGTCGAGTGGTGATGCAAAATCCGCACCGAGCGTGAAGAGTCGATGTTGAATCGTCTGAAGTGCGATCTGCACATCTTCCGGATTTTTTTCTGCAAGCACACAGCCAATGAGCGCATTCAATTCATCCACTGCTCCGACGGCTGCGATGCGAGCATCCGCTTTCGAAACTCGTGAACCACCGACAATTCCCGTCATGCCTTTGTCGCCTGTGCGTGTGACGATAGACATAGGAGTGAAGAATTAGGAAACAGAAAGATGGGCGTTGCTCAAAACTTTCTCATGCTCCTTCTTTGCTTCTTCCTCCGTAAGTGTTCGATCCTTCGCGCGATAGGTAAAGCGCAGTGTCGCGCTGTATTTTCCCGCAGGAACATTCTTTCCGTCGTAGAGATCGATCACATCCACCTGTTCAAGTAGCGGAGACGCCGTGCGGAGTTTCTGCAGAAGTTTTCCCATTGGTTCCGTGTGCGCGTGGGCAAATGTCAGGTCGTAGCGAATTGCGGGAAGATTGGGCGGCGTGGTCGTTTTCGATGTGTGCGAGTTGAGTGCTTCAACGGCAGACACGTCGAGCAACGCAACGGCGGAGCGATGAGGGAGATCAAACGCACGGCAGATTGTCGGATGCAATTCGAATGCATGACCAACGAGCTTCGCTCCGACGCGAATCTCTGCGGCGCGTCCTGGATGCATGAATGACAACGGTTGAGCGAGAGAGGATGTCTCCGATGTGTGGTGCATTCCAGCGAGAACATCCGTGATGTCCTTCAGTACGTGGAGGAAAGGATCATGCAGGAGCCCGCTCTCAGCGCTTCCCGCAATCAGCACACCACACTCTGCGCTCTCTTTTCCATCAGACGAGAACACATGTCCTGCGTGGAACGTGCGCAATGCATCTTCTTTCCCGCGACGGTGAATTTCTGCGTGTGCGAGGAGTTGAGGGAGTGTGCTCGGTTGCATGAGAGACAGATCTTCGTTGAGCGGGTTCTTGATCGCGAGAGCTTTTGCCGGATCCATTCCCACTTTTTTGAGGAGTGCAGAACCGACAAGTGAGAGCGGAAGAATTTCGGCGTAACCGCGCGCAGCCAGTCCCGTTCGAACGGTAAAATCTATCGGCGTGATTTTCAGCGGGCGCAGAACGCCGCGCGGTCGTTCCTCTGCGACATTCTCGAAGCCGTTCACACGGCCAATTTCTTCTATCAAATCCTGTGGTCCCACCAAGTCACGCAATCGCCACAAGGGAGGCGTGACACTCAGCGTCGCCATCTTCGTTCGAGCTCCTCCTCGCTTCACCGTGCAGCCGAGTGATTCCAAAATTGTGACGATGCGCTTCTCTGGAATCTCTGTGCCGAGGAGTGAACTGACACGATCAAGCGGCAGCGCGATCACAGGTGCTTTTCCGTCGCTACCCCACGTCTCCAGCTTTGAAACGATCTTCGCCCCTGGCACGAGTTCAAGGAACAATTCGACAGCGCGGCGTAGTCCCACCTCTGCACTGACAGGCGGCACGCCTTTCTCATAGACCGTTGCAGCATGCGTACGCAGTCCCGTTGCTTGGATCGTTTGTCGGATCGTCACGGGGTCCACTACTGCTGCATGGATGAGCACGCGTCGTGTTTTCTCCGTCGTGGAACTGCGCAGGCCTCCCATGATGCCCACAAGATCGAAAATGCCAAGATCATCGCTCAGAATGAGACCACCTTCAGGCACCGTCCTCTTCTGATTATCGAGCGTCACAATCGTTTCGCCCTTCTTCGCACTCCGGAAGTGCACGGTGCCCTTGATCTCATCGGCATCGAATGCGTGCAGCGGGATGCCGCACTCCATCGCGACATAGTTCGTGATGTCGACTGGAAGGTTGATGCACTGCCAGCCCGTTGCTTCGAGACGCTTCTTCATCCATTCCGGCGTTTCGCCCGTACCGTTCAGTT
>CAZBSN010000141.1:0-2317 GCA_964494435.1 uncultured Candidatus Peribacteria bacterium
AAAATCTCCGCGACATGCGCGAGGGCGTGCGTCGTCTCTCCAGCATCATCGACGCACTCCAGGAAGCGGAGAAAGTCGAACTTGGACTGTACGAATTCCATCCCATCGAACAATCCGTTGAGCGCACCATCCACGATGCGATTGATCTCGTGAATCCGCAGATGCAGCTAGGAAATTATCGCGTTGAGCTCCAACCACACGATGGTGTGAACCTCCACGATCCGCACCTTCTGACCGTTGTGTTGCGCCGCCTCTTGGAAAATGCGCTTGAGTACTCGCATCCCGGTTCCACTGTACGCATCGGTATCACCGAAGAATCTCAACATCTTTCCATCACCATTACGGACTCAGGTTGTGGTATTCCCGCTGCGGACATTCCACGTCTCTTCGAGAAGTATCGGCGTGCAACGAATGCGACCAACATGAAACCGGACGGCAACGGACTTGGACTCTACACGTGTAAAGGCATCGTTGAGCTCATGGGCGGTAACATCCGTCTGACGAGCAAAGAAGGAGAGGGGACGACTGTCACGATCCGTCTGCCGAAGCATCCGAAGCGTCGTTCTTAAATCTTGGACGGGACTGGACGGCCGAGCAATCTGCTGAGGAGTTCCGGATTTCGGAAGTACGCGCCGATCGTCATGACGATCATGAGGACGATCAGGGGGATGTAATCGACGACAGGGAACTGGTGCGTGATGTTCGTCGCGAGAGCGCCGCCGAAGTAGCCGACCATGAGGACAAAGCCGACCGTGGACGTGCGAGGAATCAAGTAGAGAGGGACGAGGATAAACTTAGCGATCCCCAACTGGTACGCAATGTCTCCGACGCCGAGACGCTCGATGTATGCGAGCATTGCGGGATCAGTGACGGGAACGAATTCCATGATGGCGCTGAAGATCGTGAACGCAGAGACGAGAATCGCGCAGGTCCAACCAACGATTGTTCCAAATTTTTTCATGAAAGAGGGGAAGGAAGCGGCGGCAGTATAGCGAATTGATGACGGAAAGGGGTAATCAGACTCATCATGTCGGTATGTTCAATCTGTCGTAAATAATATGTCCTGCTTGCGTCACTAAGTCAGCATCTACGTAAGGATCATGCCCAAGCACTTCCAACATTTGCCACAAGGCGACATCGATCATTTTTACAATTGCAATCTTTCGAATCGCCGTTGTTTCCAGATCTGCGAGGAGTTCCTCTACCTGCAATGTGGAGAGCAATTGATTGTCGATTATTCCTCTCATTGATTCGAGACCCTTCTCTCTTGATCCGAACATGATCTCCAACCTTCCTTCAACGTCGCCAAACATGTCTCTATGTTCATATGCTCTGTCGACCGCTCGTTCTGGAATGGTTTCATCATCGACAGCATGTGTGATTGTTGCTTCCGCATTCTCGACGAGGCTGGTCATTCTCCGCCGGTATTTTTCCTTCTCGTCATTGATAGCACCCAGCACACCATCAACGCTTATTTTCATGGCGAGGACTCTCTCTGCTAATTTCACTGCTCGCGCCTCAGGTGTGTAGTTGAGTGGCATGCTGCCAAAGTAGTATATTTCCAAATTAAGTCAATTATCGACACGTTAGTACGCATTTTTTGAGGCAATCGTCATACCTCGTTTAACGGCTTACCGAGAAATTGCAGGAGATTGCCTCTGCCCAACCTGCCGGAAGAGTATTCCTGCCGCCGCAAACATCGCTACGAAGAATGCGTTCAAGACGAATACTCTCAACACTCCTGGCGACCAGTCATTCGTCGCGGGATTCCAAATGAAAAGCGCGATCACGGGCACCAATGCTTGACCTGCTGCTGCCGCGAACATCGTGCGCATCATGCCGCGAGGTTCGAAGCGTGAGATGATTCCACCGAAAAATCCGATCGCGAGGACAATAAGGTACAACGCGTTCGGAAAATCTCCATCACCAATGATGCCCACTGCTGCATTGATCCACATGAAGACGAATGCTGTCGCGAGCGAGAGTCCAACGGCAACTTTGTACACCATATTCTTCGATTTTTGTGCGATCATGATGAACGCGAGGCCCACGCCGAAGATGAGGACGAAGGCGACGACGAAATCTCCTGGTGACCAGTTCCAACCGACGTTCGGGACGTTGCCGTCGCGGATCGTGAGAGCCAACGGAATGAGAAGCAGGAGGAGTGTTCCGATGAACAGGCGAAGAATACTTTTCTGCATAGAAAAGAGGGGGAGAACACAAAAAAGCGGGTGTTACTGCGTGTATTCCAGAATGTCGCCGGGCTGGCAGTCCAAGGCGTCGCAGATGGCTTCCAGTGTGGAAAAACGGACTGCTT
>CAZBSN010000142.1:0-2314 GCA_964494435.1 uncultured Candidatus Peribacteria bacterium
TCGACATTATCAGTGTCGCGCTCTAACCCCTGAGCTAATCGCCCGATGATGTGAAACGCGAGGAAAGATCGTGATGAGACTACCTCGGATCGCTTTGTGGGCCCTCAGAGGGTAGGGAGATTGGGGTGGGGGGTCAAGAATGCATTGTCGGCCTAAAAGACATATGAGATGCTGCCCCTCCTATGCCCACGTATCGCCGAGTGTCCATTATCTCTGGAGGAGGCTCAACTATGGAGCAAACGGTCCTAGCGACGCAGAGAAAACACGAAAATCCAGATCTATGGGTGGATGATATGGAAACAGCGCTGGTGATCGCTACGAGCACTCAAAAAGCGAAAAAGGGAATTGAGCGAGCATTGAAATTAGGGGTTCCTGTGGAAGTAATTCGCCGCAAAGATTTCCGAGAGGGTAATGGTGAAGTGAATGAAGGAAGGTATGCCGACGCAATCCTCAGCATATGTGATCGATTCAATATTAATCTTCTCACACTGAACGGCTGCCTTGCGCCAATACCGGAAAAAGTTGTTCAAGCATTTCTCGGCAAGGCCTTTAACCAGCATCCCGGCCACACCATACAAGCTGGCGGAAAAGACATGTTTGGCAGGCGGGTGCACTGTGCGACCATTCTTGCACAACGCATTGCAGGGGTTGAGGAGCCTTTTTCGCCAATGGTCGCTCAACGCTTGCATCCTGAATACGATAAAGGGGCGGTTGTGAAAGCTGTTAATGTACCGATCCAGAAACTTGATACTGTTGATTCGTTCCAAGAGCGCAGTTTACCGATTGAACACATACTTCAGACAGGATTGCTCCAGGACATTGTTCGTGGTGATGTTCGTGACATTGATCTCGACCCAATCCTCGTTGGTCCTGGCCATGAACGCATCCTTGAATATGCAAAAAGAGCGGCAATCCTTCTCTATCCTGAAGGATAACTTGTAAAAACGAGGCGCCCTTCGACGCCCCGCTTTATTCCGATAGAGATACTCAATCTTCCGAACCTTCTGACGACGTCTCAACAGGCTTGCCGCGTACAGTGCGGATGATGGCCTTGCGAACAACCTTCTTCACGGCCTTGCCGTGCAAACGCATGCAGCGAATTCTCTCTGCACCTTCCAGTTCCTTGCACCTCACGAGGAGGTCGAGGACTGCACGGTTGTTTTGGCGCTTCACGCGATCATTATCTGCATGTTTCTTCGGGCGATGCTTGGCGATGCACTGTGCCTTGCGCAGACCCTTGAGGTCGTCGCAGGGGCGGGTGGAGGAGACGGATGCTTCCGTCGTTTCCGTAGTAGGATCAGCCGTGCTCTCTTCCGCGAAGCCGATGGCCGGCATGGAAGAAGCAAGGAGAGTGGCGGCAGCAAATGCTGCGAGTGACCGACGCATAGAAGAAATGGGGAAAGGACGGGAATCATCGTACCAGGGATCCTTCCATGCTGTATTGCGCCGATCGGTAATTATTTTTTCTTATAGATGTCTGTGACGCTCTCTCCGCGGTCGATATGACGAACGACTTCAGCCAAGAGTGGAGCGATGGGGAGCACAGTGAGACCTTTGAACGTCTCTTCTTGCGGAATGGAATCCGTCACGATCACTTCTTCAAATGCCGCTTCCTTCAGCCGTTCAATTGCAGGAGGGGAGAAGAGACCGTGCGTTGCGGCGACCGTCACGCGTGGATCTGCACCGTGCTGCAGGAGGGTTTCTTTCGCTGCGACGAGCGTGCTGGCTGTATCGATCAAGTCATCGAAGAGCACGCAGCGGCGGCCCTTCACGTCACCCACGATCTGCGTGATGGATGCTTGATGATGCGCTGCGCGCGTCTTATGCATGATGGCCAGATCCGCACCGAGCACCTCGGCAAACTTCTTCGCCTGCTTTGCGCCGCCAATGTCCGGCGAGACGACGACGGGCTTTTCGACGCGCTTCTTCAAATATTCCGCGAAGATGTGTTTCGTATCGATCACGTCGACTGGGATCGAGAAGAATCCCTGAATCTGATCGCTGTGCAGGTGCATCGTGATCACGTGATCAGCACCGGCTTTCTCCAAAACGTCTGCAAGCAACTTCGCTGAGATTGGTTCACGCGGTTCCGACACGCGGTCCTGCCTCGCGTACGGGAAGTATGGGAGGATCACATGGACTCTGTGTGCAAAGCTGAGCTTGGCCGCTTGGCACATGAGCATGAGCTCGAAAAGCGCGACGTGCGGATTCTTTCCGGGAGCCTGGACGATGAACACGTTCTGACCTCGGACAGACTCCTCGTAGCGGACGTAACATTCACCTGATGCAAACCGCTTCAAATTCACCTTTCCCA
>CAZBSN010000143.1:0-2304 GCA_964494435.1 uncultured Candidatus Peribacteria bacterium
GGCTCCGTTCCAATCGCTCCTCCTCGCGTATCCAGAATTGCTCATTTTCACGGTGATCGCGAATGTCATTCTCGGTCGATGGACAGGGTTGAGGTTGGTTGAGTATTTCAGGTTCCGAGACGTCTTCCGACATCTCCAAGAAGAGTGATCTTCTACCATGTTCTCCTTCCTCAATCCTCGTGGCGTGCTTGGGATGAATGCCCGGAATTTGCTCTATATCAAGCCATTTAACCCTCACAAGGCAGTCGCCTTTGCCGATGACAAATTGAAGACAAAAGCGTTCCTCTCCGCTCGCGACATTCCGGTCGCAAAAATGTATGCGCGCATCGAAACGCTCGCGCAATTACGTGCATTTGATTTCTCCTCCTTGCCGGATGAGTGCGTGCTCAAACCGAACTACGGATTCGCTGGAGGGGGCATCCTCGTGTTGCAGGGGAGAGAGCACGGAGAGTTTCTTGTCCAAGGAAAGCGCCGCATCTCGGAACAGGAGATGCGAGAGCACATCGAAGACATTCTCGACGGAAAGTTTTCCGTGAACGGCCTTCCAGACACGGCATTCTTCGAAAAAATCCTACGCTCGCACGAAGGTTTCGCGCCGTTTCGACCGGCAGGGTTGCCGGACATCCGCATTATCGTGTTCAACCTCGTGCCGGTCATGGCGATGTTGCGTGTTCCGACGGCGCAGAGCGGCGGCAAAGCGAACGTGCACCTCGGCGGCATCGGCATCGGCATCGATATTGCGAACGGCACGACGACCTATGCTACGCAATTCAACCGCATCATCCAAGAATTGCCTCACGGCGGTTCGCCCAGCGGGCACGTACTGCCGTACTGGGAGGAGATTTTGCTGATTGCCTCACGCATTCAGTACATCACGAACATCGGCTATTTGGCGGTCGACATTACGATCGACAAAGAACAGGGTCCACTCCTTCTCGAAGTGAACGCGCGCGCGGGACTCATGGTGCAGGTGGCGAACCTCGCTCCGCTCCGCTCGCGACTGGAGCGCGTCACGGGACTCACGGTGTCGACTCCGGAACGCGGCGTGCGCATCGCACAGGATCTCTTCGGCGAATCACTCGGTGACAAGGGACAGCCCGAACAGCCGGTGCTTGGAACAACAGAAACCATCACAATCTCTAGCGGCGACACCATGGCCGAAACATCCGCGCTGATTGAGCCGCAAGATGAACGTTCGACTTTCCAGACTGCCTTCCTCAAAGAACTCGCAGAGGAAGAACTGGCGGATCCCGAACCGGACACGCCGGGACTCTTCCGCGTGAAGTTCGCTCTCGGTGGACGCAAGATCCAGACGGTCGTGCGTGCGAGCGACGATATTCCATCGCCCCATCGCGCGGTGATCGGTCGCAGAGATTTGAAAGGGTTCCTCATCGATCCACATCGAAAGATAGCACCTGCCGCTCCACGTGCAGCGGTTCGTGATAATCAACGTGCGATTGACCGTGCTTTGGCGCAAATCGACGAATCTCTGCTTCTTCTAAAGCTTCTGAAACCTGCGAACTTGGCGGAAGAACGTGCACGAGCCGATACCGATCGTCGGTACGATCCCGTACTCCAATACGAGCCGCTCGACATGGATCTCACGGCGATGGAGCAGCGCCTCTTCGATCTTTCTCCCGATGACTCGGCGATCGGCACGCTCTTAGGAAAGAAACGGACGGAACTCTTGCAGCGTATTTCCCTTCTGTCAGCACGTGGTGACGCCAGGCGCTTCACCGATGCATCACGTGCGCTCTTCGGCGCTCCGAGTTCCGTGCTCCTCACGGCCGCAAGGGCCTTTCTGCGTGCACAGACAGCATGTGATTTACCGCCTCCTCAGAAGGACTTCCTCTCAGCAGAAGAAACGGCAGCGCGTTTTTCGGAAGTACTCGAACAATATGGTCTGCACGATTGGCGCGTCGAAGTTTCCGAACGACTCGTTGCCGACTGTACAGTTGGAGGAGGACGCGTCTACGTTCGAAGCGGCGCTCGTTTCTCGCCTATGCATGTCGAAGCACTCATCGCACACGAAATCGAAACGCATGTGCTCACGGCTGAAAACGGCAACCATCAGCCCTACGAGCTGTTCCGTCGCGGTTGCGCGAACTACCTCGATACGCAGGAAGGCTTGGCGATTGTGAATCAGAATCGGGTGTTGCCGCCGTTCCACGAGAAACGATTGGGGTCGGCGCGAAGCATCCTCGGCGTTGCGTTTGCGCTCGATCATTCCTTCGCTGAAACACGCGCGTACTTGGAAGACGAATTGGGTTACCGCGCCGAGAAAGCCCTCTCAAAAACGTTCGA
>CAZBSN010000144.1:0-2248 GCA_964494435.1 uncultured Candidatus Peribacteria bacterium
GCCTATGAAATTGCTATACTGCCGTACTGTTAGGGGCGCGTCTCGCGTTCCGTTTACTTACCTCTCTCCACCTTCCCGTATGCGTACACACCTTCGTCGGGGGTTCACACTCATCGAACTCCTCCTTGTGATCGGTATCATCGCGATTCTCGCTTCCATCGTTATCGTCGCAATTAACCCGACGAAGCAGCTCGGTGACGCACGCGACGCACAGCGCCGCAGTGACGTGAACACGATTCTGAACGCCGTGTATCAATTCGCTATCGACAACAACGGAACGTTGCCGTCGAACATCCCGACAGGCACCGCTCGCGAAATCTGCGCAACGGAACAGGCAACCTGCGTATCGCCGCTCGTCAACCTCCGCAGCCTTACAGGTTCCTACCTCGTTCGCATTCCGAAGGACCCAACGTTCGCGGCATCCGCCACGGGCTCGGCATACTTCATCATCCAAGACGCCAACGGCCGCATCACAGTTTCGGCTCCTCGCACGGAGCAGGACACGCCAGACGTCTCGGTCACTCGCTAATCGGCTTTCTTCCATCGTTTCTAAGCGCCTCCGGCAGCCCCGGGGGCGTTTTTTAGCGCTCCTCAAAAGGGCGTTTTTGTGATATACTAGAGAGAAACCCACATATCATGCCTCGCGAACTCCAGCCGTCGGCACTTCCGCCAAAATCCATCGTGCGTCGACTCATGACGCAGGAGTCGATCCTCGTGACATTCGTCATTGTCGTGCTTGCGACTGTGTCGTACGTGCTTGCGTATGCTGCTCTCCAAGATCTCGTTTTACTGGCGGATATTCCTGCCGATGCAGCGTCGGAAGCACAGCGTTCACTGCGCGTGCTTGCAGTCTCTCAGCTCACAGTCGGATTACTCCTCGTGGGATTTGCTGCTGCGACAGCGTTCCTTCTCGCGAGACAGGTGACGATCCCTCTTCGCTCGCTTGCAGCCAAGGTACGCGGAGTTGCGCCTGGACAATGGCAGACAGAAAGAACTATCCACACCGGTGATGAAGTGGAAGCATTGGACAGCACACTTGTCGACATGGCGCTACGTTTGCAAGGCGTCTACGAACATCAAGAACAGGAAATTGCGCGACGCACGGAGGATCTGCGCAAACAGTACGCGCTTGATCGCACGATGCTCGACAGTATTCGACATGGCGTCATTGCGGTCGATATCGAGGGTCATGTGACACTGTGCAATCCTGCCGCGGCTCAATTGCTCGGTCTGCATGATGTGATTGGGAAATCAATCGAAGAGGTGCTCCCCCTTCATGAACGTCGTCGTGAGAACATCGAACATCCTGTGCGCGTGTGTTTACAGAGCGGCGTCGCCTCAAAGAATATTTCAGGAATTCACTGGTCCATCCGCAAGACAGACGACACATTCCTCCCGGTCATGCTGACAGTCTCGCCTCTCAGCGATGGTACGCGTCTGTTCGGCGCCCTCGCGGTCTTCCAAGATGTGACCGAAGAGCGCCATCTCGATTACCTCAAATCCGAATTCATCTCCCTTGCAAGCCATCAATTGCGCACACCCCTTTCGTCCATTCGTTGGTATGCCGAGCTGCTCTCCGATGCACGTGATGGTTTCAACGAAGAGCAGAAATCCTACGTCACAGAGATCGACCACGCCGTTCGTCGTATGGTCACACTCCTCGGCTCCCTGCTCTACGCCGCGCGTATGGAAGACGAAGATCTGCGTCCTGCGATTCAGAAGATTGAACTTGGTACGGTCATTGCTGAAATGCTACAAGACGCGCAGGAACTCTTCGAAGGATCCTCGGTGCGCTACAGCTTGAACCGCGAACAGCAGTCCGTTCCGGTCGAAAGCGACCCTGTGCTTCTCAAAGTGGTGCTCCAAAACCTCATCGGCAATGCCGTGAAGTACTCAACACCTAATACACTTGTGACGATTACCGTGGGATCCGATGATCAGAACGCGATTCTTCACGTAGCCGATCAAGGCGTCGGCATTCCGGAAGCGGAGCAGAGCCGTATCTTCGAAAAATTCTTCCGTGCAGCGAACGTGCGAAAGATGGACACCGACGGCAACGGACTCGGACTCTCCATCAGCAAAGCGATTATCGATCGCCTCGGCGGTTCCCTCACGTTCCAGAGCGATGAAGGAAAAGGCACGACGTTTACACTTACAGTCCCGCTCTCCCCCGAAGCAAAAGCCCAATCCCCCACCCCGCGTACGCAGCGGGAAGGACAGTGAGGTGTGCGAAGGCGGAGAACCACCA
>CAZBSN010000145.1:0-2206 GCA_964494435.1 uncultured Candidatus Peribacteria bacterium
CGGCGGAATGGGAAGAAGGTTGAACGCCATGAGAGCAAGATTGATGAATATTGTGAGCTGCAAGAAGATCGAGAGCATGTTCCATGCGGCTGCCGTGCCCGTCATGCCTTGCAGGGCCATCGTGTCTTCCGCGCGTACGGGCAGCACTGATATCAATGCCGCGGCAATGAATGCGAGCACGAGGTTACTGAATGGTCCGGCGAGCGCGACGAGCGCACTGTCTCTGGTCGGATGACGGAAATTGCGAGGATCGATGGGCACAGGCTTCGCCCAACCGAACTGCACGAGGATGAACATGATCGCGCCGAGGAGATCGATGTGCGCGATTGGGTTGAGCGTAAGGCGACCGTTCAGGCTCGGCGTGTCATCACCGAGTTTTGTCGCAACAAATGCGTGTGACCACTCATGAACAGTCAATGCGATGAGGATCGCGGCAATGAAGAGCGGGAAAACAACGGGATCATTCATATGAGTGATTGTACACAAGGGTCAGCTCCACTTATACTGCGCCCCCCGCTGGGCACAAACGCACGGAGAGGTCGCATAGTGGCCTAGTGCGCACGCTTGGAAAGCGTGTAGACCTGAAAGGGTCTCGGGAGTTCGAATCTCCCCCTCTCCGCCATCGTTCGTGTGGGAATCAAGGTATACTTCAGACATGGCTTTCCCCGCCAACATGTCGACTGCAATGGAGCGTCTGGCGCGGGAATTGAATGTGCGCCCAGAAGACATCGAAGAGCAGTTCGTTCGCGGCAGTGGGAAGGGCGGGCAGAAAGTGAATAAGACGAGCTCGGCGGTGATGCTTCGCCATGCGCCGACCGGCATTACGGTTCGTGGTGACACACATCGATCACAAGCACTGAATCGTCGTGAGGCGTTCAAGCTCCTGCTCTTAAAAATCGAAGTGGAGAAGCGCGGAAAGGAATCGAAGCTCATGCGCGCGGCCTACAAACGGAAAAAGCAGAAAGATCGCCGCAGTCGCAGAGCAAAGGAGAAGATGCTCCACGAAAAACACCATGTGTCAGAGATCAAGGAACTGCGAAAACCGATCCTCTAAGTCGTCCTCGGGATCCGTTCGTCCTCGGTTTCTTCGGAATCCGTCGTCACGCCTTCTTCCCCTGCTGCATCCGCTTCGAGAGCGTGCGCAGGTAGCGAGCTGAGACCTTGATCGTCTTGTATTCGCCCGTTCCTGGGTCAAAGACGCGCTTCTTTTGAATGTTCACCTTATACGTTCTGCGCGTGTGGCGCATGGAGTGGCTTCGGGTGTTCCCGAAAGTCGTTCCTCGGCCGGTTTTGACACAGATTCGTCCCATGGGCCGGGAGATCGTACGTACAGCGGCATGACAAGTCAATGCTCCATCCGTTCCCTCTCCCACCGGGAGAGGGTTAGGGTGAGGGGCTGATTGACGGCTAGAAGCAGGGCCATCTTCCCTATAAGCTACATCCCGATGAAGATCTCTCTTGAATGGCTCGGCGAGCACGTGACGTGGATTGAGAAGAATCCCGAAAAAATCGCCGAACGGCTGACCTTGAGCTCGGCAGAGGTAGAAGAAATCATTCAACAGGGGAAATTGTTGAACCACTGCTGCGTCGGTGAAATCGTTTCTCTTGCGAAGCATCCGAACGCCGACAAGTTGTCGCTCGTGACTGTGAAGACAGATAAAGGAGAAAAGAAAGTCGTTTGTGGAGGGACAAATCTCTCTATGGGAATGAAGATCGCATTCGCACACGTCGGTGCGACTGTGAAACACGGAGATGAGTTGCTGACGCTCTCTCAGGTAAAGATTCGAGGTGAAGAGAGCAACGGCATGATCTGTGCCGCAGAGGAATTGGGATTGGAGACACAATTCCCACCGAAGAAGGAAGATGGAGAGCGGCCGATCGCGGATCTTGGAACGATGAAAGCTGGCCAATCGTTGAAAGACGCGCTTGGTGGAGGCGATGCAGTGCTCGACATCAATAACACTGCCATTACGACACGTCCCGATCTTTGGTCACACATTGGTTTCGCACGTGAATGCGTCGCACTTGGACTCGCGAAATACAAAGCTGCACCCAAGCGACCGTCCGTACGCTTCACGAAAGATGCGCTTCCCTTCAAGAGCGTCGTCGATGTGAAGAAGCTCGTGCCACGGTACGTCTCGTGCATGCTCGAACTGAACGGTACGGGCGAAACGCCGGAATGGATGAAGAAGCGTCTCGAAGCAAC
>CAZBSN010000146.1:0-2190 GCA_964494435.1 uncultured Candidatus Peribacteria bacterium
GTCCCGGATGTCGATGATCGCCGCACGCTCATTCAGATGATTCGTTCCGGTGGAGCGACTGCGGGTATTGCACTCAATCCAAAAACATCCGTCTCAGAGATTGACGATGTGGTGGATGACGTCGATCTCGTTCTCCTCATGTCCGTAGAACCCGGATTCGGCGGGCAGTCATTCATTCCTGAAACGCTCGATAAAATTAAAGAGCTCCGCGCAGCGCATCCCGGTCTCATGATTCAGGTGGATGGCGGCGTCACGATCGACACAGCCAAGCAATGTATTGCGGCGGGTGCAGATAATTTGGTGATCGGCAGTTCACTCTTCCGTTCCAAGAAGAGGCAGGATTTCCTTACACAGATCCGCCATGCTGCCTCGGATCGTTCGTAGGCTCTTCTGGCTCTGGGGCGTTCTCGGCGCCGTGTTTCTGGTGCTTGTGGTTGCCTCATTGGTGTATCAACCGTCAGAGTCTTTAGCGCCGAATGAGATTGCCGTCATGCTCAATCCTCCGAACGGTGAAGAGACAATCCTGACGGTGGAACTCGCCGATACACCAGACGAGCAGCGACGTGGTCTGCAAAACCGGCCGATGGTCGAGCACGGCATGCTCTTTCTCTACGATGAAGATCAGCCTCTCAGTTTCTGGATGAAGGACACGCTCGTACCGCTTGATATCGCGTTCTTTCAGAAAGACGGAACGTTCGTCCGCTCATATTCGATGACGCCATGCGAGGCTGATCCTTGCCCGTTCTATCCATCTATAGAACCCGTGAGTATGGCTCTGGAACTGCCTGCTGGGGGATTGGGGTCGAGTATTGGGACGGGATGGACGCTGCAGATCCATCAATAATCATAGAGTGACGGGGTGTTCGTTACGTCGTTTCTTCGTCGGCTTCCGCCCGAGCATGTTCAGTTCGGATTGTCTCTCTCGCTCGCGCTGACAGCGGGAACGCTGATCGGGATCATTCTGTCTGTGACGATCAATGTCAGTGCGCATCCACCTACGCTGCACCATCAGAGTGGCAGCAGCGTCTCGACGATCGTCCTCGAAGGATTTCGCGATGGAGCATTGCGGGGATCTGTTGCAGGCGACATGCGTCTCTATGTCCAAGACACAGCTGTTCCGATCGACGGCAGCGGCGCATTTGCGATTGATCATCCGGGATTTCGCATCGAAACGGTCTCTGTGCAGGTTCCCGCAGGAATGCACTTTGTGGCGTCCAAGCGCGGCAAAAAGTACTACGGCGTGACGTCGGCAGCAGGATCGAATTTGGCTCCAGAAAACAGAGTGTATTTCCCTACGGCAGAGGAAGCAGAGGCTGCTGGCTACAAGAAATAGATCGAAAGAGGATGCTAGATCCTCGCTCGTTCGTCTTGTACACTGCACTCCCAATGCCGTCCATGCCTCGTCGACCTCAGGCTCCTCGCCAGCAATGGATTCTCACATTGCTCGTCTTTGCGACGCTTCTCTCGCTTTCCTTCTACTATTTAACGTCGCCTCAGCGTGCGGCTGATGAGAAGTTTACGAATGCCAAACCGGTGTCGATCAGCACTATTACGCGCGGATATGAAGCGGGTGCTTTCAGTGAAATTACGATTCGCGACAACCAAGTATTCGCTGTCACGTCGACGGGAGCCGCGTTCCAATCGTATAAGGAGCCGCTCGAAACGGCGTCGCAGCTTGGATGGAACGATTCGAGCAATCCGACCATCGTCACCGTGCAAAACACGGAGGCGGCGAATCTTTTCTTCGCGCTTCTGCCGGATCTCTTCCTCATCGCCATCGCGATCGGAGGCGTGATTTGGCTCTTCCGCGGCATTGCGCGCAGCCAGTCCACGGCAATGTCGTTCGGAAAGTCCCGTGCACGCGTCGCCGATGCAAAACAAGTACGCACGCGCTTCAAAGACGTGGCCGGTGCGGAAGAAGCGAAGCAAGAACTCGTCGAGGTTGTCGACTTCTTGAAGAATCCGAAGAAGTACATCGATATCGGCGCAAAGATCCCAAAGGGAGTCTTGCTCGTTGGCGCTCCAGGAACAGGAAAAACCCTCCTCGCTCGCGCGGTTGCAGGCGAAGCGGGCGTGCCGTTCTTCTCGATTGCCGGTTCCGAATTCGTCGAAATGTTCGTGGGTGTGGGCGCATCGCGCGTGCGCGATCTCTTCCTCCGAGCCAAGCGCAACGCACCCTGCATCATCTTC
>CAZBSN010000147.1:0-2184 GCA_964494435.1 uncultured Candidatus Peribacteria bacterium
TCATCGCGCACGCCCGACAGAAGGGAATGGATCACCAGACGATCCGCATGCTCCTGCTCTCCGCGGGTTGGAAAGATCGTCAGGTGCTTGAAGCCATGAGCGAAGAGAGTTTGGATATGCCGCTTCCGATGCCCGATGACCGCGGTGGAGCTCGCGAGGCATTCTTCCACTTGCTGGCATTCGCCTCACTCTACACATCGGTTGTGAGCGTGCTGGTGCTTCTCTTCCAGTATTTGAACAAGCTCTTCCCGGATGTCGCGTTCGACAATATGTATTTCGGCGATGACGGAACGCAGTCGATGATTCGGTGGTTCCTCGCAATGCTCATCGTGTCATTCCCGCTGTTCGTGTGGATATCGCGCATCATCAATGGTGAAATCTCCGCTTCTCCCGAACGCGCGTGGAGTCCGGTGCGTCGATGGCTTACATATCTCACACTCTTCATCACCGCAGGCGTGCTCGTCGGTGATCTCATTACGCTCCTCTTCTATTTGCTCGAAGGCGAAATTTCCATTCGCTTCATTCTCAAAGTCTTGGTCGTGCTCGCCGTTGCGGGCATGGTCTTCAGTTACTACTTCCTCGCACTCAAGCTTCCACCGAATCATTCGCAAACCAAGCAGCTTCATCAAGGGTTCTCGATTACGGCGTGGGTCGTGGTCATTGGTGTGATCGTGTGGGGCATGTTCTTTGCCGGTACGCCGCTCGGACAGCGTATGAAACGTTTGGATGACGTCCGTGTGCAGAACCTCCGTGACATTCAAAATGAGATTTACAACATCGCGTACGAAGGGACAGATCGTTACAGCAATGGTCGACCTTTCACGTCACTCCCGCATCCGCTTCCAACAACACTTGAAGAGGTCGTACAAAGAGCTCAGTACCAGCGCCCGACGATCACTGATCCTGAAACGAACGAGCAGTACGATTATGCCCAAGCGTTCATAGGCGATGTTCCGAGCACCTTCGAACTCTGCGCGACGTTCGACACGGTGCGCGACCTTGACTACGACATCTTCTGGAACCACCCGGCTGGACATCATTGCTACCGATTCAACGCACTCGACCCGGCGACGAAGTAGCTATGAATGAAGGTTTGCAACACCTCGTCTCGGAATACGAGACGCTGCGGCAGTCCTTGCAAGATCCAAACGTCTTCAACCAACCGGTGGAAGTCGCGAAGATAGGAAAGCGCATGGCTGAACTGGAAACAGCTGTGAAGCTCCGTGATGAACTCAAAGCAACAGAAGCGGCTCTTGCCGATGCCAAGAGCGCGAAGACGGATCCTGATATGGCTCAACTTGCGGCCGATCAGGAAAGGCAGGCGCTAGATAAACTTGCGGAGCTCGAGGCGCGAGTTCTTCTCGTGCTCAGCCCCAAAGATCCTCTCGATCGCCGTGATGCAATCCTCGAAGTGCGTGCCGGCGCGGGTGGTGAAGAGGCGAGTCTCTTTGCTGCGGAATTACTGCGTATGTATCTGCGGTATGCCGAAGGAAAGGGATGGAAAACCATCCTGCTTGATAAATCAGACGCCGATCATGGAGGAATCAAAGAAGCGATTGTCCGGGTCGACGGCGCTGACGTCTTCGGTCATCTTCGCTATGAAGGCGGTGTTCATCGCGTGCAGCGCATTCCATCGACGGAGAGTAAAGGACGCATCCATACGTCCGCAGCATCCGTTGCGGTTCTTCCCGTTGCAGAGGAGCAGGACATCACCATTCGCACCGAAGACCTACGCGTTGATACGTATCGCAGCGGGGGAGCGGGAGGCCAGCACGTGAACAAAACGGATTCCGCAGTGCGCATCACGCACTTGCTGAGCGGGGTCGTCGTTGCGTGTCAGACGGAGCGCAGTCAAATTCAGAATCGCATTCGAGCGATGGACATGCTCCGCAGTAAGCTCGCTGCGCACGAACGCGAACGTCGCGCGGCAGAAGAGGGGAGTCTCCGAAGCGCACAAGTGAAGTCGGGAGATCGCAGCGATAAAATTCGGACATATAACTTTCCGCAGGACCGCGTGACTGATCATCGCATCGGAGAAAGTTTTCATAATATCCCCGGCATCATGGAAGGGGATATCGAAGACATCATCCAGGCTCTCCGGACCTGGGCGTCCAAGCCTATGAATGAGTAAAAAATGTGTTCACGAATAATGATTGTGTTCAATTCCAATGCCTGAATACGCTA
>CAZBSN010000148.1:0-2174 GCA_964494435.1 uncultured Candidatus Peribacteria bacterium
GCGATGTCGGCGTCGTTGAATCCCTTCGCGCGGAGCGACTGGCGGTTCACGTGCGGGACGCCTTCGAGGCTGAGCGTGCCCATGACGTAGCGCATGATGTCTTTGACTTCATGTTCGTCATATCCGAGAGCCTTGAAAGCTGGCTCGACGGATTGGTTCGCGATCTTCATGTAGCCACCACCCGCGAGCTTCTTGAACTTCACGAGCGCGAAGTCCGGCTCGATGCCCGTTGTGTCACAGTCCATCGCAAGGCCGATCGTGCCGGTTGGCGCGATGACGGTCGTCTGCGCGTTGCGGTAACCATGCTCCTCGCCGATGGCGAGTGCGCGGTCCCACACTTCCTTTGCAGCTTCGAGAAGCGCACCTGGCGTCTCATTCTGATCGAGACCAACTGGTGGAACGTGGAGTCCTTCGTATTCCTTGGAAGGAACATCGTAGGCGGCACGGCGATGATTGCGGATCACGCGGAGCATATGCTCGCGGTTTTTGGCGTATCCAGGGAACGTTCCAAGCTCGCGCGCCATCTCACCGGATGTTGCGTACGATTCGCCCGTGAGCATGGCCGTGAGTGCGCCGCCGATGGCTCGACCCTTCGGAGAGTCATACGGAATGCCCATCTGCATGAGCATCGCGCCGAGGTTTGCGTAGCCGAGGCCGAGCGTGCGGAACTTGTAACTGAGTTCAGCGATCTCCTTGCTTGGGAACTGGGCCATGAGGACCGAGATTTCGAGGACGATGGTCCAGAGGCGTGTGGCGTGGAGGTACTTCTCGACTTCGAACGTGCCGTGTTCCTTATCGTAGAACGTGATGAGGTTGAGCGATGCAAGGTTGCAAGCGGTGTTGTCGAGGAACATGTATTCGCTGCAGGGGTTGCTGGCATTAATGCGTCCGTCCGTCGGGCACGTGTGCCAGTCGTTGATCGTCGTGTCGTACTGCACTCCCGGATCGGCGCAGGCCCACGCGGCGATACCGATCTGGTCCCACAGAGCCCTCGCTTTCATTGTCTTGCAGGGCTTTGGAGCACGGTTTTCGGCTTTGGCATGTTTGCGTTCCGTGCGCCACACCAATCCCCAATCCTGATCCTGCTCCACTGCCTCGAAGAACGCGTGATGGACGCGAACGGAGTTGTTGCTGTTTTGACCAGACACGGTCTGATACGCCTCGCCGTTGAAGTCGCTGTCGTAGCCCGCTTTCACGAGTGCGGCGACCTTCTTCTCTTCATCGGC
Source organism: uncultured Candidatus Peribacteria bacterium (assembly GCA_964494435.1). GTDB lineage: Bacteria > Patescibacteriota > Gracilibacteria > Peribacterales > Peribacteraceae > DALYDP01. Next base: position 1,227 of record CAZBSN010000148.1, read on the forward strand.
CTTCCAGTTCACGAACGCTTCGATATCTGGATGATCAATGTCGAGACAGACCATTTTGGCTGCTCTGCGCGTCGTGCCGCCGGACTTGATGGCTCCTGCAGCGCGATCGCCGATCTTGAGCCAGCTCATAAGTCCGCTGCTCGTTCCACCGCCGGAGAGAGGCTCTCCTTTACCGCGAAGGTTCGAGAAGTTCGTGCCTGTGCCAGAGCCAAACTTAAAGAGACGCGCTTCACGAACCCAGAGGTCCATGATGCCGCCTTCATTCACCATGTCGTCATCGATCGACTGGATGAAGCAGGCGTGCGGCTGAGGGTGTGTGTAGGCGTCCGCGCTCTTTTGCACCACGCCCGTGACCGGATCGCAGTAGTAGTGGCCCTGGGCGATCCCTGTGATGCCGTAGGCAGTGTGGAGACCGGTGTTGAACCACTGAGGACTGTTCGGAGCGGCCATCTGGTGGATGAGCATGTAGGAGAGTTCGTCTTCGAATGCCTGCGCGTCTTGTGGCGTTGTGAAGTACCCATGCGTCTCTCCCCAGAATCTCCAGCACCCGGCCAAGCGGCGGACAACCTGCTTCGCCGACTTCTCCGGGCCTGTGATGACTTCACCCTTCTCATTCTTAAGGACGTTGCCATGAGCATCCTTCATGGGGACACCTGCCTTGCGGAAATACTTGCTCACGACGATGTCTGTTGCAACCTGGCTCCATGCAGCCGGCACTTCGGCGTCGAGCATTTCGAAGACAATCGATCCGTTGGTATTCTTAATCCGACTCGTGCGCTTCTCGTACTTCACTTCTTCGAGTGGGTCACTGCCCACCGTCGTGAAGACGCGGCGAATCGAGAGTCCATTTCCCTTCCTCTGGAAGGTCTTTGTGGACGTAGAACTGGCAACGGAATGCGGATTCATGGCAGGAAGCGGAAAATGAGGTAAATACAGGATATTGTGTCT
>CAZBSN010000149.1:0-2128 GCA_964494435.1 uncultured Candidatus Peribacteria bacterium
GAGTGTGAGTGGCGCTACAACAATCGCAATCGAGATCTCTACCCGAAACTCTTGGCGCTCCTCCGGAAAAATCCGCTGCGTTATGGGTAGGAGAGGATTACACTGCAAGCCTCATGCGGCGCGTTCTCGTCGTCTACAACCCCATCTCCGGCTTCCCGCTGCTGCGTCCGCGCAGAACGACGATCAAAGCTGCATTCGCCGACTGCGGCGTTATTCCAGATTGGTTTGAGACGAGAAAACACGGCGAACGAGAACTGAGAGCAGCCGTGCAAAAGAAGTACGATCGCATCGTCGTGATCGGTGGCGACGGTTCCGTGCGCGAAGTGGCGCAAGCGCTCATTGCGTGTAAATGCAAAACGCCCATCGCAATTCTCCCTCAAGGAACGGGAAACATGCTGGCATCGTCGCTCGGCATTCCCCTCTCACCGCTCACGCGCGCGATTGCGTTCGCGCTGAACGGACGCGCGGAGAGCATCGACGTCTTCCGTGTGAATAAGAAACACATCGCGCTTATTGGCGCAGGGCAAGGCTACGACACGGTCCTCATTCGTGAAGCTCCCCGCTCACTCAAGCAGCAAATTGGCTCGCTCGCGTACATTTTGTCATTCCTTCGAACATTCTTCGGTTACCGTGCACAGCGGTACCAGATCGTTGTGGATGGTAAACGGCAGCAAGTCGTCGGAAAGCTTGTGATGGCGATCAATATCTTGAGCTTCATCGGCATTCCGATTGAGGCGGAGGTTTCGGCGCATGATGGATGGATCGATCTCTTCGTCATCAATCCCCGCAATCTCTGGCAGACGATCGGCACGGGCCTCGCTCTCATTCTCCGTCGCCCTCGCAATCAAATTCCGCGTCTGCAAGTCTTCCGCGGCAAACGCGTGTCGATCAGACAACGAAAGGGTAAACACATTCAGATCGACGGCGACATTCTCCCGGACAAGCACCTCGACATCGAAATCCTTCCACGCGCAATTTCGATCGTCCACACGCGACAATTCGCGTAACGGAAGCGCCGTCTCTATACTAAAGCCCGATGCGCATCCTCGTCCTCGTCGCAGGCTCCAATGAACCGAGCAACAGTAACGTCCTCGCGGACCATTTCATCGAGGGCATGAAAGAACTTCCTGGCATTTCGTTTGAGAAGATTCGCCTTCGCGAGCTCTCCATCGCAGACTTCAGCCTCAAATGTTACGAACAAGACTTCCAACCAGAGGCTGATTTTTGGAGGCTTCAGACACTCGTAGAAGACGCTCACGGCCTCGTGATCGCGACCCCTGTCTGGAACTTCGGCGTTCCCGGACACCTGAAGAACCTGATCGATCGCTTCGGCGCATTCGGACTCGATCGACAGACGCGCACCCAAGGACAGTGGAAAGGAAAACCTGTGTACTTGATCTACACGGGAGGAGCGCCGTTTGCCGCATGGACCGGGCTTCAACGTCGCACGACGAGCTTCGTCCCAACCGCCCTTCAGTACTTCGGCGGTTCTCACGTTGGCACGCACTACGAACCTCGGTGCATGGTCTCCAAAGGAGTCTTCGGACTCGTCGTCGATAAGCGTCCAGAGAGCCTCACGGCCATTCACTCCAAGGGAAAGAAGTTCGCCGAGATCGTGAAGAAGTATGAGGAAACGGGTGCACTGCCAATTGGCCGCACCTTCATGCGCGCGCTCTATAGGATTGGACAGAAGATCCAGCAGAAATTTGTCTAAGCGATCCACGAACCATGACATTACTGTTCACTTTTTGTGATCGGATTTTTCGTTATAAATCAGGGCTGATCGAGAATTACCTATCCAAATACTTTTGCAGCGCAGACTGTGGAGGAGGAGTGGGTTTTGGCGGTTCTGGTGTCTCCGGTGGAGCTGGATTCTGAGGGGGCCCATCATTTTGTTTTGGAATCATTCGGTGATGGCGGTGAACCTTCAGTACTTGCCTGTATCCACCCTCGCCATTCTCCAAAAAATGAGCGACACGGGTCACAGTTGTCGTGCTCGCACCTGTCTCTTTGGCAACCTGACGGTAGCTCCATCCTTTGCCGAGAAGCCGTGCCACTTCGAGGCGTTCACTCCATGCCTGGAGCTCGCTCAAGGACCCTACATCGCGGAGGAAGTTCTCTAAATCTG
>CAZBSN010000150.1:0-2104 GCA_964494435.1 uncultured Candidatus Peribacteria bacterium
GGAGAGGTGGCTGAGTGGTCGAAAGCGCACGACTCGAAATCGTGTATCCCGGAAACGGGATCGAGGGTTCGAATCCCTCCCTCTCCGCCACGATTTCGTGTGGGAACCAAGGTTCCCCCACGGACCCCCTCCTTCAAGGAGTCGCTCCAGGACAGGCAAAGCCTGCCTTCGCGACATCAAACAAAACCCTGTTACAAACACACACAATTGAAGCAAGCGAATCCTCGTTTTGCGCTAATTTAAGCGACAGAAACAAATGTCATCGAATTCCGACGTTCTACTATCGCGTGCTCCGTTCCCAGTTCGTCAATTGCATGTCTGAAGTGATTCTCCATGGAATTTTTGCCCAGTAAGGCAAATGACCCTTGTTAGACCTTCGAACGGCCACTAGAATCTCAGTCGATTTACTTCTTCCCCCATTCCCTATGAGCTACGTCGTAGCCTCCAAGGTAAAGGAAATGGTCAACGGAAAGGGCATGATGTCCGCCGGTGATCTCCCAGAGCACCTCAGCAAGCATGTTGAGATGTGGTTGGGTCTCGCGGTCAAAGCCGCACAAGCCAACGACCGCAAAACGGTCCGCGGTTCCGATCTCCTCGCCTTCAACGCAGGCAAGGTTGGTGTCGTCGTCGCCTCCAAGATCAAGGAGTACGTCAACGCCAAGAACATGATGGCGTCCGGTGACCTCGCTGACTTCGTCAGCGGTCTCGGTGAATGGCTCCTCAGCAAGGCTGTCGAGCGCGCCACGGCTAACGGTCGCAAGACTGTTCGCGGCGAAGATCTGTAATCGATTCGCGAGGGAACCTACGGTTCCCCCACGAACCCCCTCCCTAGAAAGGAATCAAAAACGCCGGGGCCCGCAAGACCCGGCGTTTTTGATGGTTGTTGGAATCCCTCTCCCTTTGGGAGAGGGTGGCCCGAAGGGCCGGGAGAGGGGCTGCATCTAAGACCAGTCTTAGGTAAGCTGCCCCGTACATGAAGATCGCCGTCGTTGGCACCGGCTACGTAGGACTCGTCACTGCCGCATGCTTCTCGGAGCTGGGGCACGACGTCGTGGGCGTGGATATCGACGCGGCGAAGGTGGAGAAGTTGAAGCGAGGTGAATGCCCCATCTTTGAACCAGGGTTGGAAGAACTCATTAAGCAGGGTCTGGAAAGTAAGAGATTGTCGTTCACGACTGACTTGGTCGGGACACTCCCCCATGTGCAGATTGTTTTCTCCGCAGTCGCGACGCCGCCGGACGAAGACTGGAAGGCGGACCTGCGTGCGGTCTACGCCGTTGCAGAAACTGTCGCGAAGCAGGCAAACAAAGACATCGTGTTCGTGAATAAGTCGACTGTGCCAGTTGGCACAGGCAAGACGTGCGAGGAGCGCATGGAGAAAATTCTGAAAGACCGCGGCGTTACGTTCAGCATTCCCGTCGTGAGCAATCCGGAGTTTCTCCGTGAAGGTATGGCGGTGAATGACACGCTCATGCCGGAGCGCATCGTGGTTGGCGTGAACGGTGATGCGAAGGCGAAGGAAGTGCTCGAAGAAATCTACCGGCCGATCACGCGCGTGGGCCGCCCCATCGTCTTCATGGGTCGCGAGAGCGCAGAGATTGTGAAGTACGCGGCAAATGCATTCCTCGCGACAAAGATCAGCTTCGTGAACATGCTCTCGGAATTCTGCGAAGTGACGGGCGCGAACATCCGTGATGTTGCTGAGGGATTGGGATTGGATAGCCGCATCGGTCCCCGCTTCCTGCACGCAGGCATCGGCTACGGCGGAAGTTGCTTCCCGAAGGACGTGCGTGCGCTCATGGCGACCGCGAAGGAATTAAACATCCCCATGCCGATTGTCGAGGCGACGGACAAGATCAACGTGCATCAGCGCGAACGATTTATTGCTCACGTTCTCAAGCACCTACCGGCGAAGTCACACGTAGCCGTATGGGGCCTCGCATTCAAACCGAAGACCGACGACATGCGTGAAGCCCCCAGCATCGACGTGATCCATGCACTGGTCTCAGCTGGCCACACGGTCACTGCATTCGATCCTGCAGCCATCGAGAGGGCAAAGCCGCTACTCCCTGCCTCGGTGTCGTACGCCGATTCGCCACTCGCA
>CAZBSN010000151.1:0-2100 GCA_964494435.1 uncultured Candidatus Peribacteria bacterium
TTACAGACGCCTCTCCGCGCTATCTGGTCCCCGTGCTCTTCTGCCATGCGGCGATTGCTGCATTCGGCTATAGTGGCCCTCTGTCCCGACTCCTGGGACGGGCCACTCCATGAGCGACTTTAGCATCGTCATTCCGGCCTTGAACGAAGAAGAAGGTATCGGTCGCGTGATCGATGCCATTCGTGCGATGAACCCAACATGCGACGTCGTCGTGGTCGATGACGGGTCCACAGATAACACTGCCGATGTTGCTCGGTCGCACGGTGCGCGTGTCGTTCGACATCCGATGAACTGCGGCTATGGGAAGAGTTTGAAAGACGGCATCGCCAATGCACACCACGACATCATCGTCATCACGGACGCAGACGGCACGTATCCGATCGATCGCATCCCAGATCTCCTCGCCGAGTACGACAAAGGATTCGACATGGTCGTCGGTGCAAGACAAGGCGCAGCATATCGCGGCACATTCTTCAAAATGCCCGCGCGTTTCTTCTTCAAGAAGCTCGTGGAGTTCACAACCGGACGCTACATCCCGGACATTAATTCCGGTTTGCGTGTGTTCTCGAAAAAAACGGCACAGGAGTACTTCGTTGATATCTGCAATGGTTTCAGCTTCACGACGACGATCACGCTCATCTACATGCTCACGGGGAAGATGGTCGCGTACCTCCCGATCGCATACCACAAGCGCGTTGGGCGATCGAAGGTGAAGATGATCCGCGACAGTTTCCGGACGCTCCAGTACATTACGGAATGCATCGTTCGCTATAACCCGCTGAAGCTCTTCCTCATGCTCGCTGTCGTCTGTCTGATCATCGGAGCGTTTGGCATGCTCATCTCACCGGTGTTCATGTTCTTCGGGTGCAGCTTCGCGGTTGCGGTCTTTGGGATGGGATGCATCGCCGAAAGCATCCGCACCAGGAGGTGAGGCTTATTGTACTGGTCCAAGATTGCCGGTTGCCCAGAGGAGAGCAGCGAGTGCAGACATCACGAGGAGCAATATCACGATTGCGGTCATGTTGTGTTGCGTCTCGCGCGTGATCTTTTGAGTGAGGTCTGGGTTCACTGGCACGCCAAGGATTGTATGCAGCAGCTTCAACGCTTCTTCTCTGCCAATGCCGTAGGGAGTGTATCCCACAAAGAAACAGCGCTTCGAACCCTGCTCGCAGAGACGCATTCCGCGCGCATCAAAAGGATGAACGTATGGCCACATATTCAGTACAAACATAATGACTGAAAAAACCGTCGGATCACGCTCTTCGATGCGGCAGCCATTCACACTCAATGACTGTCTTTTAAAAAGGGACCAACAGTTCACCTGATTGCCATTCAACCAACAGAGGCGAAACAAAAAAGCAGTTCTCAGCCCGCCCAAAAGGCAAATCACGATCATGGTTCCGCGCATAACCACTGGTTCGTCTGTGCGAAGGAGAACCATCAAGAGAAGAGTGGTGATCACTGTCGCGCCGATGGTGATCATCGGGATCCATGCCACCCCTGTTGTTCCATAGCGGATAAGCATGGACTGAATTTACAGGAATATTAGACGTCCGGCGATTTCTAGGCACTCCACCGAATACGCCACATCGTTTTGACGCCTTTCCATGCATCCGAAAAGCGAATTTTCTTCCCTTCCTCCAATGTGCGCGGCTTGTATGAGATTGGGATTTCACGAATGGGTATGCCGCGCTTAAGGCACTTGCTGCAGATCTCCGCTTCCAGTTCAAACCCTCGGCTTGTGAGGTTGAGCGATTGAAAGAGGGGAGTCGGGAGCAACTTGTAGCACGTGTAACTGTCTGTGAGGTGAGCTCCGAAGAGCAGGTTTAAGACTCCCGTCACCGCTTTGTTGCCCATGAGGAACCGTCGGTAGATCGTCGGGTTTTCCTTCAAAAATCTCGATCCAAAGATCACACAGCTCGGATGTTCGTCTGCTTCAGCAACAAGAAGTGCGATCTCCGATGGGTCGTATTCCAAGTCAGCATCCTGAATGACGGTGTAGATACTCTTTGCATGTGAGAGCCCCTCGCGAATGGCAGAGCCTTTTCCCCCATTTGGTTTCGTGAGCACGATGTCGGTTGGGCGTGCGTGTGACTTCAA
>CAZBSN010000152.1:0-2076 GCA_964494435.1 uncultured Candidatus Peribacteria bacterium
CGGAGAAGAGCGGTGGAACGGATCCTTTGTCGAACGCGCAGTCCACGACGGCGCCGACGACTTGTGCAATGCTTCCTTTCATAGCGGATGGTGAGGAGAAAAGGTGCGAACGACCCGTGTGAGCCGTTTCAACGCGTCTTCCTAACATTAAGCACCAAAGAATGCAAGGGTACGGTTTTCTAAAAACGATAGAGTTCCCTGTGCTCTCGAATGGATATTTGGTAAGGTCCGGAGCCTTTTACCTCCCTCCCATGTTCAACTCAACAAGCGACAGAGATGACGCATGGGAAGCTGCCTGGGGACATGAATTTTTCAATGATCCGAGGGGCTACATACACGGGATGAAGGGAGATACTCTCAATCCGGCGTTCGGCAATAAGGGCGGGGCTCTGCATTGTTTCGATAACGGCGTCAGACCGCCTGAAGGTCAGGATGCCGTGTATATGGCGGGTGCGGGCATTTTGTACAGGAAGGATCTCTATCGCTCACTCGTCGAACGCCGCACACATCTCGTGGCTCAGTTGCGAGACAAAGGAATTACGAGTGTTGGAAGTCACATCACGTGCGGCGCGTGCGTTCTGCACTGCAAAGAATGCGGAGGCAGCCCCGATATAACAGCTCAAGAATGGGCACGAGATCTCGCACGCGATCTCAACATCCCATGCGACGGACACATGAAAAAATTACAGCGTCCTTCTTTCAATGATGCACTCGTCACGTACTACGACGGAACCGGGCGACTCAACGATCAGTTACTCGCAGGTCTTCCGACGGGATTCATCATCAGTCGCGAACTGTTCGAGGACCCCACTCAGTCAATGTTCGAGTTGGGCCTGTCATACCAAATTGCAAACGGGCCGCGTGGGTTTGAAGGTCGCTTCGGGAAAGACCATCCTTTCAACATCGTCGCAGTATGGAGCCCAGCGGAACGTGAACTCGGCGAAGAACGTCTTCTGGCTGAAATCGAAATCGTGCGCCGACAGTTCGGTCCGACAAAAGTGTACTCATTGATGCAGCCGCTCTGAGGAATCGCAGATAACGGAGAATGAAAAACGTGCATGAACGCCAAGACACGCTATTCTGCGCACATGCGTCGTTTCGCAATCATCGGAGGAATTGCCCTCGTAATTTTCCTCGCGTACGCCGACGTGAGCGGCACGTTTTCGCTCTTCGGCCGATCGTTTAGGCAAGATGCAGTCACGTCGCCATCGGCATCCTTGGGTTCCTCGGCATCCTCGGTTTCTTCGGAATCCCCGTCGTCTTCGTCATCCTTGATATCCTCGACCTCCTTGAAATCCTTGTCATCGTTCTCCATCCCCATCCTCGTCTACCATCACGTCCGCGCGCAGGAAGGTTGGAGTAAAAGCACCTGGAGTTGGAAAATGACCGTGACGCCGCAAACATTCGAGCGGCACATGCAGTGGTTGGTTGATAAGGGCTACACGACGATCACGCTCGATACGATGGCCGAGATCGTTCAAGGAAAAAGAGTAGGACCGGAGAAACCCGTGGTGATCACGTTCGACGACAATCAGTTGAATCAGTACGAGATCGCGCTGCCGATCTTGAAGAAACACAACCAGATCGCCGTCTTCTATTTAATCACGAAGTATTTGGATTCCAGTGCGATGATCAATCGTGATCGCGCGAAGGAATTGATGGAGCTGGGGCACGACGTTGAGTCGCACACGATCACGCATCGCGTGCTCACGGGATTGAATGATGAAGAACTCGCGTGGGAACTCACCGAGAGCAAGCGACTGCTTGAGGAAGTGATCGGCCAACCCGTGAATCACGTCGCGTATCCTGGTACAGGACAAAATGAACGCGTGCGCAATGCGACAAAAGCCGCCGGCTACGTGACCGGAACCATCATGGATCCGAGGTACACGACCGAAAAGGATGATTGGATGAAATGGCCGCGCATCATGATGACCGACGATACGAACCTAGAAAAGACGCTCCCGTAAGGTACAGTGTCCGCCATGTCTTCACGTTCTCTCACGGAGGGTTCCATCTCACGGGCCCTCGTTCGACTGTCGCTTCCGATCATCGCCTCGAATCTGCTCCAGACCA
>CAZBSN010000153.1:0-2049 GCA_964494435.1 uncultured Candidatus Peribacteria bacterium
ATCTCCGGCATTGGCGGCGGAGCGGCACTCTCCAAAGATCCAGTCGTCGCGGAGAAACTGCGGGTGCTCGAAGAAAAAGCATCCGAGGTCTCCTGGTGGGACGTTGTTCGACTGCTCGAATATCCGCCGCGCATGGCGCACATCGTTCGCCCGCTCATCGGACTCAAACTCGCAACACCGCTCCTCGCACTTCAGAAAGCTCTCCGACTGTTCGTCCCTGTACTGACAAGCGAGGAAAAGCGCGGACACATGTCCACGAAGCTGCATCGCCTGCCGAATGCCTGCGCAGCGCTCGCCGTGTGGCAGCTCTCGAAGCTGGAACAGATCAATGATCACAGACGAACGCTGACGAAACGATACCTCCAAGCCTCAGCCGATCATGGATGGAGCGTCCTCCACGGCATTGGCGGTGATCTTCCACTCTGGAAATTCCCGATGTTTGTGCGTGACGCAGGATCGATTCGACGCACGCTTTTGAAAGACAACATCCACCTCAATGATGGATGGACAAGTTGCGTCGTATGTCCGGAAAATTGTGATATCGATGCCACGGGGTACAAATCAGGAAAGGATCCTCATGCTGAACGTGCTTCGAAAGAGCTTCTGAGCTTGCCGACGCATCCAACCATGACTGACGCGCAAGCACGCGCGCTCATTGCTGCTCTCACTCCCCTCCTCCGCTCATGACGATCAGACTTGCCACTGAGCACGATGCTGGGCGATGGGACACATTCCTGTCGACGAGGAGGTTTCGTCCGTTTCTGCAGAGCTGGACGATGGGTGATGTCTATGCGGATACGAAGCAGGAACCTGTTCGACTCATCGCCGAAGAGAATGGAGAGGTCCTCGGCGTCTGTCTCGCACTTCTCGTTCCCGCACGTCGCGGTCGCCACCTCATGATTCCGTACGGACCTTCAACGAACGACCTCGCAGGAGTTGCAGCAATGCTCAAGGCAGCCTCAGATGAGGCGCGCAGGCGTGGATGCAGCTTCGTGCGCGTTAGCCCCTTCCTACCCTCGTCTGATGCGTCTACGTTGAACGGAATGCTGTCTGAGGCAGGCGTAGCAGTCGTCCAAGCTCCTATGCACCTCCTCGCCGAACATGTCTGGTATCTGCCGCTCCGTGCGCGCGATCCGTGGATGGAAGGACCGAGTGATGCAGCACGCACTGAAGAAGAGATTCTGGCGGCACTGCGAAAGACGACGCGCAACCTCGTGCGTCGTGCGGAGAAAGACGGCGTGACTGTTCGGGCATCAACGGATCCGACAAAGGATGTTGAGGAGTTCATTCGACTCCACGATGAAACCCGCAAGCGCCATAAGTTCACGCCGTACACCAACGCATTCTTCAGGGCTCAGGTGAAACACTTCGCTCCACGGAATGAGTGCACGGTCTATCTCGCTGAGTATCAGGGGAAAGTCATCGCGGCATCGGTGCACATGCATGCCATGGGTGAAACGAGCTACCACCACGGCGCGAGCGACAGCGCGCACAACAAGGTGCCGTCCAGTTACCTCATCCAGTGGACGGCGATTCGCGATGCATTAAAACGCAATGATCGCGTCTACAACTTCTGGGGCATCGCGCCAATGCAGAAAGATGCAGAGGGAAACCTCCAAGTCGCAGCAAAGAACCATCCCTTCGCCGGTGTGACGCTCTTTAAAACAGGCTTCGGCGGGCAACTCTTCGATCTCCATTCCTGCATCGATCTCCCTCTCACTCCAAACTACCGCCTTACGCATTGGTTCGAGATCCTCCGCAAGTGGAAGCGAGGCTTCTAACTCTCTACAATCACACTATGTCCTTGTTCCGCCATCTCGAAATTCCTGAGGCAAAGACCGTCGAAGAGAAATTGGATGTCATTATCCTGCACCTGAACCACATGGACCGTCGGGACAGGATGCGTATGTGGGGAGGCTTCATTCACAGCCTCTTCGCGATTATTCCGTTGCTCTTTTTCGTGTGGAGCACCTGGTACTTATATAACTACGCCGACGAATTGATTGGAGCCATGATGCAGCGGTCCGCACAGAACGCCGCTGAAAGTAC
>CAZBSN010000154.1:0-1988 GCA_964494435.1 uncultured Candidatus Peribacteria bacterium
ATGTCGGGTCGCTCGCGAATGACACGTATTGGATTGCGGTGACTCTTTCAGGAAACGAAACGCTCAATGGAGGCGAGTTTGCGATGAGCAGCAAATTCGACATCGAGTGGATTGGCGAAGGAGAGCTTCGCTATGCCGTCTACGACCAGTCGATGAAAGGTCCCTCCTCTATGGGGACACTGATCGAGTATCGTACGGTAAAAATCTGATCACAGCTCAATCAGGACTGCCAGTCGGATTGGTGTAGAATACCACTCCATGGATCAAAATGGGATCATCGGCCACGAGCGTCAGCTCAAGGACCTCCAAACAGATCTCACATCAGGGAATGTGGCGCATGCGTACCTCTTCACGGGTCCACCGCACATCGGAAAAACGCTCGTCGCACGGTGGTTTGGCACGGAGCTTCTCACGGAAGGACTCGATGAAGATGCTCGCGCGCAAACACTGCGAGACATCGAACGAATGCTTCATCCGGATTTCCTTTCACTTGATCAGTTATGGATCGAAGATCAGATGGAAGATCTGGATGTCATCGCGCAGTCGTCCAATATTTCCCAAGCGCATCGACGCAAAGCTCCGGCTATGCGCAGCGACATTATTTCGATCGACGACATCCGCGTCATTCAAGATAAACTCCAAGAAACGGGCACCGGCGGACGAAGAGTGTGTTTCATCCGCAGTGTTGATCGATTGCAGGACGCTGCAGCGAATGCCTTTTTGAAAATTCTCGAAGAGCCGCCCGTGGGCCGCGTTTTCATTCTGACAGCCGGCAGTGAAACACAACTCCTCCCGACAATTGTGTCGCGGGCGCGCACTGTTGCATTCGATCGCGTTGCCGATCGACTGATTCTTCCGCTGTTATCCGATGTTCCGAAGGAGGATCGTCCGTTTCTTCTGCATCTTTCCCAAGGCGCACCGGGCCGCGCGATTGCACTCGCGTCCGATCCAGATCTTCTGCGCGAAGAGCGACTCATGCACAGCCAGGCTCTCAGTTTCTGGGGACCGATGTCGCTGAGCGAGCGATTGAAGCTTCTCTCTCCTCTCGCTGAACGAGGAGAGGAAGCGGAACGATTTCTCCTCCATTTGGCATTGGCGTTGCGCGAAAGCCCAACGGCGGACGTGTCGCGGGCGATGGCTCTAAGGAAATTGATCGACCGCTTCCAAACGAACGCCTATCGGCCGGTCATGTTGCAGGAATTTGCCCTTTCTCTGGCGTAAAACCCGTAGATCGAATCCGCACCCTCCGCTACACTCGTGCTCCATGGACATCCGATACCAGATAACGGGCGGCCACCCCCTCCAGGGTGACGTCACGATCAGCGGATCGAAGAACGCGGCACTTCCGATGATCGCCGGGAGCATCCTTGCTGATGGCGTCACGACGCTCACGAATGTTCCGCGCCTGCGCGACACCGAACTCATGCTCCAGATTCTAGAATTTCTCGGAGCGAAGACGTCGTTCGTCGACGGCACGGTGCAGATCGACGCAGCCAATCTTGAAAATAAGCCGATCCCCGAACATCTCGTCTCGAAATTGCGCGGCTCCATCGTCATTCTCGGTCCTCTCCTCGCTCGTTTTGGCATTGTGGAGATGAGTTATCCGGGAGGATGTGTTCTTGGGAAGCGTCCTGTTGAAGCGCACGTCCTCGCGCTCGAACAGATGGGCGCAAATAACATGAGCACCCCGGAAGTTCTTCATCTCCAAGGCACATTGAAGCCGTCGCACGTCATTCTTCCAGAGTTTTCCGTCACTGCGACGGAGAACGCGATTTGGGCCGCCGCAATTCTTGAGGGTGAAACGCGCATCGACATCGCGGCGGCGGAGCCGCACGTTCAAGAATGCGCACGCATGGCGCAAGCGATGGGAGCGGAGGTCGAAGGGATCGGCACGCACACGCTCGTTATTCGCGGAAAGAAGAAATTGAAAGCTGTGACGCATCGCGTGCCCTTCGACTACCTCGAAGCGGGCTGTTTGGTCATTGCGG
>CAZBSN010000155.1:0-1959 GCA_964494435.1 uncultured Candidatus Peribacteria bacterium
CCATCGACCGTCTCGACGATCCCCTGCCTGCGATACTCCTCGATCACCGGCTTCGTCTTCTCCTTCGACCATGCCATGCGACGGCGAATGAATGTTTCATCTTGGTCGTCTTTTCGTCCCTGTTCTTTGCCACGTTGAAGAATGCGCTGAATGGCTTCCTCTTCATTCACCGTCAGTTCAATGCCGCGGAACGTGCGTCCCGAACGCTCAATGAGCTCATCAAAGTCACGCTTCTGATCGGCATCGCGCGGAATGCCATCGAAGAGGATGGGCTGCTCCAGTGGAATGTTCGTCAATGCTTCTTCCATCACGCGCATGATGATCACATGTGGAACGAGGTGTCCCTGATCGACGTAGGTGGAAACTTCTTTTCCAAGATCAGACCCAGACGCGATGATCTTTCTCAGTTCCCCACCCGCTTCAAAATGATGGAATCCGTATTTTGCGATGAGCTTCTTTGCCTGCGTTCCTTTGCCCGTCCCCTGGATGCCGAAGAGAATCAAATCCATAGCTGCGGCAGGAGTGAGCAAAACGTTAGACTAGTTTTTCATAGTCATGCGCGAGCATTTGCGCATTTACTTGTCGAATCAATTCCATGACGACGCCCACCAAGATGATGAGTCCGGATCCGGAGATGAGCATGTCGCTTCCTGGAAGCGCCGTGAACTTCGTGAAGAGCATCGGGATGATTGCGAGGAGACCGAGGAACGTTCCTCCCCACAAATTCATGCGGTTGCTCACGCGCTCCAAGAGATTAGCCGTCTGTTGCCCTGGGCGAACACCCGGCACGAACCCGCCGCGCTTCTGGATGGATTCGGCGAGATCCTGCGGCTTGAATGTGATCGAGACGTAGAAGTAATTGAAGAGTGCGACAAGGAGGAAGTAAAACAACATGTAGGCGTAGCTCGGATTTGCCGGATTGAAATGCAGATTGATGACCGACACGACCCACTGGAAATTAGGCGCGTTCACAAGGAGCTGCGCAACGATCGATGGAAGCGTGATGAGCGAAATGGCGAAGATGATTGGCACCATGCCCGCTTGATTGAGACGAATTGGAATCGATCCCTGCACGCCTCGGCCTGCGCCTTGATTGGCGTAGGTAAGAGGAATGAGACGGTGTGCATCGGTGAAGATAATGACCGCAATGAGCATCGCGATGGTGAGAACACCGAAGAACGCAACGGCTCCAGATTGACTCGAACCGCCGGCGAGGAAGAGCGTGGTTGCTTGCGTTGGGATGCTCGCGACGATGCCGGCGAAGATGAGGAGCGAGATGCCGTTTCCGATCCCCTTCTCCGTGATGAGTTCGCCGATCCACATGAGGAAGACCGAACCTGCCGTCACGTAGAGCATGGGGAGCAGCACTCCTGGAAACGTGATGTCGAGCAGCTGCACGCCGCTCTGATTGAGGAGCATGAGGAATCCGTAGCTCTGGAGGAATGCGAGCGGGAGGCTCAGCCAACGCGTGTAACGGTTGAGCTGCTGCTGACCTTGCTGTCCTTCTTTGCTGACTGCTTCGAGCTTGGGGAAGATCACCGTGCAGAGCTGCATGATGATCGACGCGTTGATGTACGGCGAAAGACCGAGCAATGCGATCGAGAAGTTGTCGACCGATCCACCGGTGAGCGACGAGAACACGCCGAGGAATCCACCCGCACCGCTGCTCTCCAAGTACTGACGCAATGCAAACGGATCGGCTCCCGGAATTGGAAGGTGAGAGATGACGCGGTAGGCGATGAGCAAACCCGCAGTGATGAGAATGCGCTGCCGCAATTCCTTTGTGTGCCAGATCTGGCGCAGATACTGGAGCATTGTTTAGCGAGCGGGACGGAGGATCGTGATCGAACCGCCGGCCTTTTGAATAGCTTCTCTCGCACTCTTGCTTGCGGCGTGCGCCTCAAGCGACAACTTCTTCGTGAGTGATCCATCACCGAGCACCTTCACCAAATCGCCCTT
>CAZBSN010000156.1:0-1850 GCA_964494435.1 uncultured Candidatus Peribacteria bacterium
TCCCGGAAGAAGCTGCACGTCGTCAGTTGGAGTGCATTCTCCCCGTGGTCGACGCTGCGTTGAAGGAAAGTGGCTGCACGATAAAGGACATTGATGCGATCGCTGTGACACACGCACCAGGACTTTTGGGATCGCTGCTCGTCGGAACGATCACTGCGCGAACACTGTCATGGCTTCATCAAAAACCACTCGTTCCTGTGCATCACACACTCGGCCACCTGAGTTCTCCATGGCTTGATGCATCTGACGAACCCCAATTTCCGATTCTCACACTCTCCGCGTCGGGCGGTCACACAGAACTCTGGCTGCGAACATCACACTTGCAAGGAACACTCCTCGGAAGAACGCGCGATGATGCAGCCGGTGAAGCATTCGATAAAGGGGCTCAGCTCCTCGGACTCCCCTACCCTGGCGGACCAGCAATCTCGAAGATGGCTCAGGATGGGGATCATGCTGCGTATGCGTTCCCCCATCCGCTGAAGGATGAAGAAACATTTGATTGGAGTTTTTCAGGACTCAAGACGTCACTGAAGTATTTACTTCGCGATGATCCCAAAGCCTCGTCTCGCATCGCAGATGTTGCTGCGAGTTATGAGTTCGCACTCTGCCGACATCTGACGGACAATCTTGAGCGCGCACTCGACGTGCATCCAGAAATTCACGAAGTGCATCTCGTCGGTGGAGTCTCGGCGAATACGAGGCTCCGCGAAATGACGAAGAAAGCGTGTGGTGAGAGAACACTTCGGTGGCCGAGGAAGAGTGAATATTGCACGGACAATGGTGCGATGATCGCGGCGGCGGCGGAGTTCATGCTCCACGAACACCCGCGCGCGGCAGATCAATCGTTCAATACGGAGGCAAGCATCGCGCTGTCGCTCTCCTAAAGAGACTTCTGCTACTCTTCCTGCCATGCAGATCGTCCTCAGTTGGGACCTCCTCGTTCTTCTCTTCGTCGCGATGGTCGCGGCGTACAGCTTCATCGTCGGAAAAGACCAGGCCGTGAAAATCATCGTTGCAACGTACATCGCGATTGTCGCAGTGCAGGCACTGGGTGACATTATTGAGTTCCTCTTTGGTGCAACGACCGCCACGGCAACGCTCGTCGGACTCGCGGTTCCCGATGCATCATTCACCATTTTCCGACTCCTACTTCTCGCTGCAGCAATTGTATTTTTGGCTCTGCGCAGCGGTATTGACGTGGATACGGGCAACAGCCTCGGAGCGGTGTGGGACATTGTCTTCACGGCCCTCCTCGGCATCGCCACGGCCGGACTTCTCCTCTCTTCTCTCATCACCTACATCGCAGGGAAACCGCTCCTCGATCCGACACTTGCAGCATCACCCCCAATCGACGCCATCCTCGCCGGCAATCCACTCGTGAGCATCGTCGTGCAGTACCAACAAATATGGTTCGCACTCCCCGCAGTGCTCCTCCTCACGATCGGTTTCCTCGGAAATCGCGACTCGGAGTGATACATAAAAACGCAAGAGAAGAAACTTGTGTCAATGCAATGTAGCTCCGCAGCGCGACGAATGGCTTGCACGCTCACTCCAGCTCGACAAGACTGAGGAAGACGTTCATCCCTTCCTTTCATTTCTATGATCAACGCATTGAAAAGAGTCGCCCTCTCCGCATCTGCGGCGACGGTCACGGCTCTCTCCTACACAGCTGCTCTCGCTCAGGACTTCGCTGGTCCAACACCGGACATCGGAACACCGGAGGGTGCAAACCCGGATGACATCCGCCAGACCATCACGGACATCTTGAACGCCGTCTTGAACTTCCTCGCACTCATCGCAGTCGTGGTTGTCGTCATCGCCGGCATCCGCCTGATCGTCTCACAAGGTGA
>CAZBSN010000157.1:0-1809 GCA_964494435.1 uncultured Candidatus Peribacteria bacterium
TGCGCATCTGCCAACTCGCATTTGAGCAGATGTCGAGCCCCGCCGAAACGCCGTACGACAAGAAGCCTGGCAGCAAGTATCAGTCACAGGTATTGCCGGAAGAGAGCAGGCTCACGCTCGACGCGGAATTTAAGGAGTGAGTCCGGCTTCGCCGGAAGGGGTCACAGATCCGCGTACGAGATCAGCTCAATCTTTCGCTCAGCGAGGAGCTTTGGCAGATCGGGATCCGTCAGCATTTGCAGTTCCGTCACACGTTGGGGATCGATGTCGAAGGCAGAGCCGTGGGGCGTCGGGCTGCTTGGATGCACCATGAGTTCCGTGGTGCCTTCGGGGAGCCGCGCGAGGATGTGACGGAGGTTCTTCTTCGACGCATTACCGCTCAGTGCGAGTCCGCGGAAGTGATCGGTTGCGGCGATGCCTTCAGACTCAAAGAGCGGACGAGCTGCTTCAGCTTCATCGCTGGCAGACCGCAAGTACGCAACACGTTCTTCTGGAATCTGGAAACCAAACGGAGGCAGCGGTTCGCTGTGAATGCGGACGTAGCGCACGCCGTAGCGCAGGAGGATCGGGATGAGGAGGGGAACGATGAACGGGTGCGTATGCATTGCATGATGACTATCGAGATGTGTCGGAGCGCCGTGGTTGTCGAGGAACCATTCAAGCTGCGTGCGGATTTCTCGCTCAACGTGAACTGGATCAACCGCTCCCTCATCAATCGTGCGTCGGAGACTCGGCTTATCGAGGAAGTTTCCGTCCGCTCGGACGAGACTTTGGATGCTCTCAGGATCGCTCAGTGGAGAGCCTTCTGTGAGGTTCAGGTGTAACCCCGTCGGGAGCTTCTTTTCCCGCGCATGCTTCGCTGCTCGCGCTGCATCCGCACCGTTTGCGAGGAGCGACGCGCTGCGGACGACCCCTTGCTCAAAGCACATGAAAATCCCGTGGCTGCGCTGCGTGTTCCATCCCAGGTCATCTGTATTCACGATGAGGCGGCGAAACACGAGGGTTAGGGGTAGGGTTAGGTGTAGGGAGTGTAGGGGAAAACGGCCGCTAGCCGCACCCAGGCTATTTGTTTATGGTCAAGATTTTCGACGCTGTGCATGCCAACCGACGAGCATCCCTACGCAACCGCCCAGGGGCAAAAGGTAGAGGATGAGGGTTCCGAGGATAAACGATACCATCCACCACACACCATCGCGCATAATCGCCGGATGAAGAATCATCGTGGTAATCAGATCGATCAGAAGTGAAAGATAGACAAATGCGCTGGTGGAAATGGCTCCCAATAAGAACGTGGTTTTCGGACGTGCGTCATTGACTGCGGATTTGAAGGAAAAAATCGATAAGCCTATGACCGCAAGGGCGTACAAAATGGGCAGGATTTCGTCCAACTGTTGCCATTCTTTCAGGATGCTATTTCCAGTAATGATCGTTCCGAAGATGGACGATGCGATATACGTCATGGCAAGAACAGGCGCAATCAGCCTAATTTTATGAGCTGTGAAATACAGGAATATGAACGTGAGAGTAAGCGGCGCGATGCTCATGAAAAACATACTGAAGCTCATGGTCCTGAAACTGATGCTCCAGTCTCTGTACAGTAAATTTGCGAGTGCATTATCTGTCTTCCCAGGAGAGAAAATATTTGTCTCGACGAGAAGAATAAACAGAAAAAATGCCACAAGAACGCATCCCACGGACAGAATAATTTTGCGTTCGATAGACATACAGTTAAATGACTGTATCAGAGAATTATCTGGTGGACGATCCCGGATTCGAACCGGGGACCTTTCGAATGTGAATCGAACGCTC
>CAZBSN010000158.1:0-1808 GCA_964494435.1 uncultured Candidatus Peribacteria bacterium
TTACGGCGCCAAACACCATCGCGCCTGCGTTCGTCGTGGACGACAGCGATCCGCCTCCATTCGTGGAAACGGTTCGGACACTTCCTCCTGAATTGCAGATCGACGTCAAGAATCCCGCCTGTGTTTCGACGTCGAAGTCCGAAGAATTGGATCGCTACTGGGGCAATTATCCGGGTGTTCAGCACTATCTGACGCTTCCATGGAGAGCCATCATGAACACGGATTCTCGCGGGTATTACGTGACACTCGTTCCGGTGCTTCTCCTCTTCCCGCTTCTTCCCTTCCTTCCTGCATTCTGGACAAAGCGGGGCCGCTGGATTCGATGGCTCATGGCGACAACGGCGTTCGTCCTCCTGCAGTGGGTGTTCTTCGCAAACGGCATCGTCTGGTACGGCGTCGGCATGTTCCTAGGGCTCGTGCTCTCCGTCGAAACACTTGCCGCTCTCGCGCCGACGCGCTCGACACGCTGGGTTATGGGCGTTCTCATCGCGCTGTCGCTCCTCACAGCTGGTGGGCATCGTCTGTGGCAGTTCGATATTCAACGACACGTCTTTGAGTATCCGCTGGGCAAGGTGACCGCAGAGACAATGGCCGAGCGCACCATCCCGCACTACAACGATATCCGTGACATGATTCTGCGGCGCCAAGAACAATTCCCAGAACAGCCGTACACGTATCGCATGGGAACCTTCATTCCGTACTTCATCCCGCGAAACCTGGAAGTGCTGCCTCTGGCCGATCACCAGCTCGATTTCTTCAACTGTCTCTTCCAGGAGCGAGATCCGGTGAAGACTCTCGCTCGACTCAAGGCCCTTGGTTTCAACGGCATGATCTTCGATACGAATACGGACACAATTGAAACGGATCAACAGGGCAGTTTGCATAAGAAGGTTGATGCATTCGCAGAATTTGCGAACACGCAGGGGATCGGAATCAACGTCGCTCTCTACGATACGGGCGCAGGTATTTCGTACATTCTCCTGCAATGATCGCCGCAGTCATCCCCGCCTATAACGAAGCCACACGCATCCAAGCGGTCGTCACGGGCGCAAAGCCCTTCGTGGACAGAGTGATCGTTGTGGATGATGGGTCGTCGGATGGCACGGGCGACATTGCGAAACAAGCTGGTGCATTCGTCGTGCGTCATGCGGAAAACTGCGGCGCGGGCGCTGCGACGATGACGGGCATTGAAACGGCGCGGTCGCTTGGAATCGATACGGTCGTCACGCTCGATGCGGATGAACAACATGATCCGCGCGAAATTCCGATGCTCCTCGCCGCTCTTTCGGGCGGCGTCGACGTCGTCTTTGCAAACCGTTTCGGCGATCGTGCATCCGGCAAAAAATCCCGCAACAAAATCCCGCTCATTCGGCGCATCTTCAATGCGATTGGAAATGTCGTGACGTTTGTCGCGACGGGCGTCTGGGTTCACGACAGCCAGTGCGGCTATAAGGCGTTTGGGCCGAATGCCGTTCGCGATCTGCATTTACGGATGAGCGGCTTCGAATTTTGCACGGAGATTGTTCGAGAGTGCGTTCAGCACAAGTGGAAAATCGCGGAGGTTCCCATAAAAGTGCTCTATTCCGAGTACACGTTGGCAAAAGGCCAATCCTTTGCCAGCGGCGTGCGCACGGCCTTTAAAATCCTGCTACGATCCTTCATCAGATGACGCTCACCCCCTATCAACTCGTCGTTCCGCTCATCTCGCTCATGGCGATTCTCTATGCCTGGAGTCTGTTCTCACGTGATCGAAAAACTCTCTGGGAGGCGTTCCTCTGGACGGTGTTCTGGGGAGTCATTGCGATCAT
>CAZBSN010000159.1:0-1718 GCA_964494435.1 uncultured Candidatus Peribacteria bacterium
AGGTGGAAGAGGAGCATGAGCGCGATGATGCACGCGATGAAGATTCCTTGGCGGAGCGAGATGCTGAGTGTTTGCCCCGCGTCCCACGCGTGAATCGGGAACCACGTCCAGAACATGTAGAGGAGGAGCGTGCCGGTCGTTGCAGAGGCGAGCAGTACGCTCACGAAGAATGCCGGCACGGCTTGTCCCGGTAAACTGAGCGGACTCACGCGGAAGAGAATCGCGATGAGCGATGTGATCGAGAGGAGTGCCGCCACGATGATCGAATACAGTAAATTCGTCATTGTCGAGTTTTCAGGAATGCAGCAAGCGCGGCGAAGTCATCCTTCAGTGCTTGGCGCAGATTAGGATTATGAAGTGCGGCAGCCGGATGGTAAATCGGGAAGACCGTCACCTCCGTCTCTTTTCCATCCTCTTTGCGCGTGAGCGTGTGCGGCTTGCCGTGTGCGTCGGTGATGCTCAGTTTCGTGAAGAAGTGCATGAGCGCATGACGACCGAGCGGCACGAGTATCTTCGGCTTCACGAGCGAAATTTCGAGGAGCAGGAATGGCAAACATGCCTCTTTCTCTTCGGGCGTAGGTTCGCGGTTTGCTGGAGGACGGAACTTTACGACATTCGAGATGTAGACGTCTTCACGCTTGAGGCCGATCGTGCCGAGGAGCTCATCCAAGAACTTTCCTGCAGGTCCCACAAACGGCCTGCCTTGCCTATCTTCCTGTTCACCCGGTGCCTCGCCGATGAACATGATTTCTGCATTAGGATTGCCTTCGCCGAGCACCGGATTCGCGTTCTTCGCAATTTCGATGCCCTTCCAGTCTTGGAGCTTTGTGCGGAGGTCGTCGAGGGTCAGAGGCATGGAGGGAATGTACCACAGTGCGGATGATGGCACACACACTGCGTCGAAGACGACTTTTTGGCATATAGTCAAAGAAAAAGTTGCGCTATCAGGCTCGACCCGTATGGTCATGGCGCTTTGTTTCTTTCCCCCTTTTCGTATGTTCGCATTTGACGACGAGAACGGTGGCACCCCAGCTCCTGCTACGGACGCTCCGGTCGCCCCTGTGGCCCCAGAAACGCCAGCCGCGTAAGGCCTTAACGGTGTTTACTACCAATAGAAGAGTCCGGGATTCGTCCCGGATTTTTTCTATGTGAGGTCCACGCCGCCGTTACGTCCTGGCCGCTATGACATCCATCTCCAAGCTTGCACCAAGTGGTAATGCAGCAACTCCTATAGCCGTGCGAGCGGGGAGGGGATGTTGAAAATAATTCGTGTAGACCTTGTTCAGTGCGGGCAATTGCCAGAGATCCGTCAGGTACAACTGTACGCGAATGACATCCGCCAACGTCAAACCCGCTTCCTTAAGAATTCTTTTCACGTTCGCGATGACGAGATCAAACTTCTCTTCAATCGTACTTCCTTCCAATTTACCTGCAGAGTTCAAATGAATTTGACCGGATACAAAGACCAGCCCATTCGCCTCCTGGGCGGCGGATAGGGGAGCTGTTGTCTTTTCTGATGACCCATACACTTTTTTCATACGACGATTGTACAGGTCGAGAGGAGTTATTTCTGGATTGTGCCTACTTCTTTGCAATGGTAGCCTTGCGCGGCTCCTTTTCATGTTCGCAGAATCCTTCGTGCGCCCGTAGTTCAGCCCGGATAGAACGCCAGATTGCGGATCTGGAAGTCGTAGGTTCAAATCCTGCCGGGCGCACCA
>CAZBSN010000160.1:0-1709 GCA_964494435.1 uncultured Candidatus Peribacteria bacterium
CCGGTTCGGTTCTTCCGTTCAACTCTATGGATCTTCCAAAAATCAGCCGCGCACCTGAACTCAATTCAGAAGGTCCATGGCATAACAGCGCGCCGCTTACGATGGCGGAACTCAAGGGCAAGGTCGTGCTCATCGATTTTTGGACCTACAGCTGCATCAACTGTATTCGCACGCTGCCGTACATTCAGGGTTATTGGGAAAAGTATAAGGATAAGCCCTTCGTACTGATCGGCGTCCACACACCGGAGTTTGTCTTCGAAGGCGTGCCGGAGAATGTCGCAGAAGCGATCAAGCGGCATCAGCTGACGTACCCGGTCGTGCAGGACAACGACTTTGGGACGTGGAACGCGTTCGCGAATCGCTACTGGCCCGCGAAGTATTTGATCGATGCCGACGGCTACATTCGCTACACGCACTTTGGTGAGGGAGACTACGAGGAGACGGACGAGGCGATCGCGTCACTCCTCGCAGAAATCGGTGTCGACACTTCCGCCATGCCAACAGTGGAAGATCCCACGTCCGTCTATGGTGGAACAGCGACTCCAGAGACGTATCTCGGCGAACGCAGCTGGCCCACACTCCAGAATGCGCAGGGTGAGCCGAGCAGTGAAGTGGTGACGTATATCGCTCCTGCATCCATGATCCTGAATCGTTACGCGCTTGCCGGCGATTGGCAGCTCCTGGATGGTGAGAGACAGGTACTCCGAAGTGATGAAGGAGAGATTCGTATGCGATGGAAAGGAGCAGAGATCAATCTCGTCCTCGGGCTCGAAGAAGGCGTCACCTCAGCCGAAGCGGAGGCGTGGATCGATGGCGTGATGGTGAAGAAGTTCCTGGTCGATCGACATGATCTCTTTGTGCTCTACGACGGCGAATACGGTGAACATGACCTCATTCTCAAACTGAAAGGGAAGGGAGTGGAAGGGTATGCGTTCACGTTTGGGTCGTAGCCATCTTGCAGGTCGAAAAAACAGAGAGTAGAACATTGCCATGAGTGAAGTGAGTCTTGAGTATCCACCGTGTTCGGCCTTCCATATGGCATTCGCTGCATCAGAAGAAAGGCACGCCAAATCTTTCGAAGCGGCAATACAGAGAGATCGGGAAGAAAAGTTACGGGCGGCTCAAAGCGTAGAACAAATGCAGATATCCCTGCAATTAGCACAGATCGAAGCGGGTGCGCGCTTTACTCATGTACTCCGAGGCTGAGATTACTTCGCCGCGTCTTTTCTTTCTTGTTGTCTCCTCAGGCGGTTCATCAGTTTCACGATGAAGAACAGCGCCAATGCGACAATGAAAAACTCGATGATGACATTGATGAACATGCCGTAGGCGATCACTGGCACTCCCTTTTCCTTTGCGTCGGCCAAGCTCGTGACCTCCGCTCCCGTGAGGTTCCAGAACAGATCCGCGAAGTTCACCGCTCCCATGAGCGCGCCAATCGGCGGCATGATGATGTCGTTCACGAGGCTGTTCACGATCTTCTGGAACGCTGCACCAATGACCACACCGATCGCGAGGTCCATGACGTTTCCTTTGACGGCGAATTCCTTGAACTCCTTCATGATGCTCATGCCCCTATTGTCGTCGCCGCGCGCATTCTGTCAATTGCGGGGATGCGCTATCATGACATTCCATGAAGCAGTACCTCGATCTCGTCCGGCATATCCTCGATCACGGCGTCTCCAAAGAGGACCGCACGGGAACGGGGA
>CAZBSN010000161.1:0-1665 GCA_964494435.1 uncultured Candidatus Peribacteria bacterium
ATGTCATCGGGGATGCGCAGAGCCCTCGTCTCATCGATCATGAAATTCGTCGTATTGAGATATGCTTGGAAGGCCGGTGATATCAGATCATCTTTGTGCGGCGATTCCTGCATCGTGCGTAAATCTCGTGGAGACAAATTTTGTGATATTTCGAACTCCTGCACTCGTGACCGAAAGTATCGCAAGCACGTAGGGACGCCCCCGCTCGCCATGAAAAACTTCGTACCAGGTTGTGGCACAAGTGGTGAACCCGGCCACCGTGCACGCGTAAGACCCTTTTTTTTCAAAACACTGTCAATTTCAAGAATGCTGATGCCGTCATATACGGCAAGTGCCTGTGACGGTTCAGGGTTTCCAGAGCCTTCGGATAGACCATTTGTCGGCATACTTAGAGTGTAGAAAGCGCATCCCACCCTTGTCCGCGAACAATCTTGAATGCGTCACGAATCTGATCCTCTTGAAGTTTCTTCAACGTGATCGGACCGATTGTACCAGCGCCTTTCTGTGATGCATTCGAGACGACGCCGCGCGACATTTGATATGCAGCGATGCTCTCACGAGTTGCAGGACCGAAGACGCCGTTGATCTGGTCCCCTTGGAAGTAGCCGAGTCGCGTGAGGAAACGCTGCACAACTTCGACGCTCTTGCCGGAGTGACCTTCTTCAAGAGTGCGTGCGACGAGGATTTCACGTTCTGCAAGTGCATCACGGACACGCTTCAAGACGAGAATACTTCGTGCAATCGTCTTAGATCGGCTCGTGCGAAGAATCTTTTCCATAGCGGCTTTCGTAATGGGTCCAATCTTTCCCGCGCCCGGACTGTCAGCTGCACCCGCCAATCCTTTTTCGAATTGGAATGAGAAGATCGCGGAGCGAAGCGTGTCACTGTACTGACCGTTCGTGCGGCCTTTGTAGTAGCCCATCGAACGGAGAAGACGTTGTGCCGCAGAGAGATCTTTCGCGCTGCTCTCTTCAGAAACGAGCGGGACGCCGACGTCTCGACCGACCACGCGAACAGCAGCCATGAGAGCTGCAGCTGTTTCTGGCTTCAAGGAATCGGTGTCCAGCGTGAGTCCGTTGTCACTCTGGAATAGTCCGAGAGCACTCTTCGTTTCAGGTCCGAAGAAACGCGTCGATGGGCCATCAAGGTATCCAAGGGCACGGAGGTGATCTTGGAGGAATGCGACGGAGAGACTCGTGTCCCCCGCTTTCGGAGCAACATCAACGAGCCCGTGTTGCACAACGTTGTACGGACGGAGACGATCGAAATCGAGTGCGATGCGATCGAGTGTAAAGTCCGACGCAGGAGCATTTGTTCCCGGCGGATAGATCGTGCCGCGAATGCGCTTCACGCCAAAGCTGAGCGCGCGAGCGAGTCCCTCTTCACCATGTCCCGCCCAGACGTCGAGACGATGAATTTTTCCTTCTTCCAACACTTGGATTGCGCCGCCGCGATCATGCACTTCGAGAACACCGAGTCCGGGGAGATCGACGCGCGTACCAAATGCGTAACTCGGAGGAGCCGCGAGCATGCCGACGTAGACAGGAGTTCCATCCGCACCATGCGTGCCGTTTCCGTTCAAAACTTTATCGGCTGCAATTCCACCGAGAACATAGCAACACTGTCCCGGCATCGGCGAGTAATACGCCGTCAGAACGAAGTCGA
>CAZBSN010000162.1:0-1632 GCA_964494435.1 uncultured Candidatus Peribacteria bacterium
TCTGGATTGAGCGGGCCGAAGATGAGGTCTGTCGCGGACTGCACGGGGGCGTCAGCGTACCAGTACTTGTTCGATGTTCGGAGCGAGAACTTTGGCTTTTGCCTTCTCGATCGCGGCGCGTGCCGGACCTCCGTCAATGACGTTCGCCTGAGCGATTTGCATGTCGAGGCGCGTATGCTCACCTGAGACGTCGCCCATCTTCGCTGCGGCGTTCGAGAGGTGCTTCTGCAGGAGCCGCAGTTCTTCGCCGAGCTTGCCGTTCTGTTGCTCGATGCCACGGATGAGTGAGAGAACTTGCTTCGCGTTCTCGGCAAACTGTTGGCTCTGGTATGCGGCGTAGAGGATGCTCAAAAACGCCTGGAGCGTGTGAGGGGAGAGAAGTGTGACGCGCTCTTCGTTCGCCAAATCCGTCAGTTCGGGTTCGCGAAGGATTTCGTA
This sequence comes from uncultured Candidatus Peribacteria bacterium, assembly GCA_964494435.1. Lineage (GTDB taxonomy): Bacteria > Patescibacteriota > Gracilibacteria > Peribacterales > Peribacteraceae > DALYDP01. Next base: position 439 of record CAZBSN010000162.1, read on the forward strand.
GATGACCGCATCCGACGGCACGTACATGCAGGCCGAATCGAGCGTTCCTTCTTCAGGGAGGATGTACTTCTTTGCCACGTCGCGGATGTGCTTCTTCACATCGTTCACGAACGCGCGTTTCAACTCCGTACTCTCTGGGTCGTCGAGGAGCTTCATGTAATTTTCGAGCGGGAACTTCGCGTCAATGCAGAGCTTCCCCTGCGTCGTTTCAATCATAAGGTCGACGATCGAACCGCTCGCGAAGCCGTACTGCGCGTGGACGCGTTGAGCGGGGAGCATCTGTGATACCAAATCGATGAGGGCTTTTTCGCTGAATCCACCGCGAAGCTTCGGGGCTTTGAAGGCTTCCTGGAGCCGTTTAATGTCCTGCGAGAGACTTTCGACCGTGCCGTACTGTTTCTGTACTTGGCCCATCATCTTCGCTGCGGCGTCGAGGCGTTGATTGATGTCCGTCACACGTTTGTCGATGCGCGTATCCATTCCACCCAACTGCTTACCGACCAAGTCCATCGTCTTCTCCAGTCGCTCTTGAATGTGCGTCGTGTTCTTTCCAAGCTGGTCCGTCATCGTGTCCTTCGTTGCAGCCAAATCTCGGCGAAGATTTTCGAGTATCTCGCGAAGCACCGTGTCGTCGTGCGATGCTGCGGTCTGTGTCATCAATTTCCATGCAATAAAGGCGATGCCCATGAGCATCAATCCGCCGAGCACGTAGAGAGCTGTCATGTGCCGGATTGTACACGGAGGTGCAAAAGGGAAGGGTGGACAATCGTACACTCATGGTGTCTTGTGGGCCTGCCTCTGCGGAATTTCTGGACCAATAGGCGATTTGCTTGCTTTTTGATTCTCAATCCGTAGAATCCCTCCACTGTCCGCGCTTCGACCTGCGTTCCACGCACTTGAGGCCCGGCGGAATTCATTTCGCCCATTTCCCATCTCATCCATGCCGCTGAAGCGCACGAAAAAGAAGAACCTTATTAAGAAGCACCAGGCTCACACGAAGGACACCGGTTCCGCTCCTGTGCAGATCGCGATTCTCACGAGCCGCATCGAGCAGGTGACGAAGCACCTCCAGGAGCACAAGAAGGATAACGACGCTCGCAAGGGTTTGCTCGGCATGGTCGCGCAACGCCGTAAGCTTCTCACGTACCTCAAAATGAACGAGGCTCCGATGTATCAGAGCGTGATCGAAGCGCA
>CAZBSN010000163.1:0-1629 GCA_964494435.1 uncultured Candidatus Peribacteria bacterium
GTCTCCATTCCTTTCATTTCGTTTAACCGATCAGACAGGACTGGACGTTTGCTGGCGCGATCATGCCCATGTTAAATTGAATTGTCAATTCATTTATGCTTAAACGTCCATTCAAACCGTTTTATCGGGTGACGGAGATGGTTTCTGCTTTTTCGGCCATGGGGGCTGAAACGGTGATGCGGCCGTTAACATCCTGCACCATCTCATAGCCCGTGATCGGGGAAGCGCTGTCGAGGAGAGGATCGCGGGGGATACGGACGAGATACGACCCCGTCAACGTATCGAGCGAGAGGCCGTCGCAATCATCGTGGTTGGTCGCGCAGATTGGCGAGGGGTTGCCGTGCGGGATATCCGCCGGAAGGTTGCCATCGTTATCAATCGCGTACTGATAGGTGGCGTTCAAGATGGTGTTCACGTCGGACTTGCGCTGGGCATTGCGTGCAGATTCGAGGGCGCTTGAGACAGTCTCACCGTATTGCTCCTCGATAAATTCTTCCCACGGCGTGCTGTCCCTCGGCGCTTGAATCACGGGCTTCCTCGGCAATACCTGTACTTTGCCGTTGAGCGTGAAGGTTGCTTTGTCCAATTCGATCTTCGTCTTCGCTTCGGTCGTGGTTGTGAGCAGATCGAACATGCTTCGAACGGTCTCGACGACGAGCTCGAATTTGATGGTGGTGGATCGAATCGCTTTTCGCATCTCCGCGTTGTACTCCCGTGAAGCATAATTGCTCGACGCCCCCATCATCATCGCAAGCAGCCGCCGCTTTTTTGCTTCAGGGATCGTGACGGTGTAGCGCGTGCGATCGCCCTGCGTGCTCTGAACGATGGCGAAGAACTGTTCAATGCGCGCGAGTGACGACTTCTGGTCTTGTTCGCGGCTGTTCATGAGCAGGTTGTATTCGCGTTCTTCCACCGGAAAGCTGAACCAGCGCTGCATATACATTTCTGTATCGCTCGCGGACATCGCGATTAAATCGTTGGTCGTGGAAAACTCATCCAGACGGAAGTAGAACGTTTTATTGGCGAGGATGAGGCGAACTTTTGCTTTAAGGTTTGTGGCGTCATCGAACTTCACGTCCAGGATGAAGGTCGTTTCTGCGGCTGCCTTGGAGAGCGACTTCATGTTTCCGTTCTGGCTTCCCGTCATCTTCAACATGCCGGAGTTCTTCCCGCTCACACCCTTCAATGTCAGGTCGAACGACAGCGGCTTCGCGTTCGATTGAACGATTTTTACGATGTCGCGGAGACGCATCGTCTTTGCCGTAGCTGCAGCGCTCACGCCGAGCGGGAGCAACATGGTTGCAACACAGAGAGCCGAAACAACACGAACAGAAAGACGCATGGAGAGAGGGGAATGTGCGACCATCAGAGCCGAGAGGGGGGTTGAAGTCAATTTTGAAACAAAAAAGGAGCCCGGCGAGGGCTCCTCTTGAGAGTCGAATCCTTCGACATGCTCAGGATCACTTGAGCGTGACCTTTGCGCCTGCCGCTTCAAGCTTCGTCTTCATTTCGTCGGCGTCGGCCTTGGCAACGTTCTCCTTGATGACCTTCGGAGCTGCGTCGACGAGACCCTTTGCTTCGGCGAGACCGAGGCCCGTGATTTCCTTCACGACCTTGATCACGGCGATC